>JAUZNX010000015.1 GCA_030706745.1 Bacteroidota bacterium | reverse complement strand
TTTGCCGCCAACGGCCCGATCATCCGGTCCACGGACTCCGGCTCGAACTGGACACAGCTCAGTCTCACAGCTAACACGAGCAGGCTGGCATCCAGTGGGCCGTATCTCTTTGCTGGCACGGATTCCGGTGTGTATGTATCCATCGACTCAGGCAACACCTGGCGCCAGGAGAACGATGGCCTTGGCAAGTATTATCAGGTCAATTCCCTGTGCGTCTTCGATACGCTACTTTTCGTCAACACGGCTCTCGGATTTCCCTACTATACCGCCATGCGCCCGATCTCGGAGATGGTGGCTGAGGCGAAGAGCGTGGTGCAGGCAACGCCTCAGCCGCAGGATACGCTTTCGATTTATCCGAATCCAGCGACCGGGCTTGTTACGATTCGCTCGGGCGGTACTGCGATCGAACGGGTGAGCGTGCTCAATGTGCTGGGGGCGGATGTGCTCGAAGCGGGTGGGTCAACCTTCCCCCGCCTTGAAAAGGCGGGGGATTTCTACTCCCTCGATCTCTCGCAGTTGCCATCCGGGACCTACTTCCTGCGGATCGAGACAGCGAAAGAAAGCGTGCTGCGCAAGGTAGTCCGGGAGTAGCTTCCAATGAATTCTTCTGCCGCACAAAGATTTTTCTTGCACTCGCGGTTTCGCTGACGTATATTGCTTCTGCCTTCAGGGGCACCAATTGCTCATTGAAAAAGAATGGAGAATTCAATTTCGAGTGCGGGCTGGGCGTTCATTAAATGACAACTCAAAAGAGAGAATTAAAGTATTACTTTAACTTCGAGCACCTATTTCAGGGGGCTAATCGCGAAGGTGGCTCGGAAACGGCAGTCCGGCACAAGGCGGCTGATACTACGGGCCAGATTACTGGGCCTCGCCATACATTAGTCGCTGGTAGCGTGGGTTCGAGCGGATATTATCGAAATCACGGTCGGACTGCACTTCGCCTTTCTTACCGGGCGCTAAAGTAAAGAGGCGATCGAGGAGGTCCAGCGCGCCATCGGTCTTGCCTTGCTTGGCAATGCAGCATGCCGCATTGTAGGTGAGCCGGACATCCGTCGGATGCAGATGCAGCAGGGAATCGAACGCACGTTCGGCTTCGGCGCTCCGTCCGGCCATGTCGAGCGCGATGGCGTAGGTTGTCGAGAGATTCAGACTGTCGGGATGGTGCATCAAATTCCGTTTGAGGAGGCCGATAGCCGCTCTACCGAATTCGTTTGTGCGACCAACATTTCCCAGCCGCCCAGCAACGATGCCGGCGCCAAGGTAATAGGATGCGTTGCTCGAATCGAATTTGATGGCCTGTTCGAAGAGTTCGAGCGATCGGTTCTTATCACTGCCAATCAACATGTTGGCAACGTGAGCATACGCAGCCGCATCGTTCGGATGGGCCTTCAGGTTTTGCTCGGCGGCTCGAAGGCCGGCTTCCTCCCCTGTGACATAATGGAGGTAGCCAAAGAGGTCGGAGCAGAGCCGTTCCCGCGTTGCGAATAACTCGGAGTTATTCCCACTATAGGATTGCTCCCAGATTTCGCCACCCTGCTTTGTATCGATGATTCTTGCAGAGACAAAATTGACATCGTGCATCTTCCGGACGAGGCCCTCGATGATAAATCGGGCCTTCAATTCCTTGGCAATTGCCATGGCATTGAGCGGCGAATCTTTGTATGTGGAAGACCCTGTTCTTCCAACGGTCCAAAGTGTTTTTTGGGCGGCGAGTCGTGACGTAAGCGCATCGGAAAAGATGTCGAGATTTCGCGTGCTATCGCGATCGAGATTCAGCGTGGAGAATGGCAGGACATACACGAGATTATCAGGGGCAGCGGCGGCGGGTGGGCGACGAAAGAAGAGGAACGTTCCCACTGCGAGCAAAACCACTGCAGCGATTATTGCGCTTCTTCGGGACCGTCTGTGGCGAGTTCTGGAAACACTCTGGGCATCAGTCGTCACACCTTCCAACCGTGCGACCTGACTCCGCACGGCGTGCAAGATTGCTTCCACTTCGTGGAAGTTTGTGCGCTGGATTCCTGCAAGTGCGTACTCCAGCCGGCCGGGGAGTTGGACTGCACCGATCTCGATCGGTAAAATGATTTTGCCATGTTCCGCGGCCAAGGCGATCTCTTTCGCAACATTTGCGGAGTTAACCGACGCGGCGGAAAGGAGCGCGATAAAGATCTGGCTGCTTTTGATGTTCTGCACGATCTCATCGGACCAGATCGAGGCACCGGCAATTGCCTCCTGGTCGATCCACACAGAATAGCCTTCCCTCCGAAGAAGGGCGAGCAGGTGCATTGCGTGCTTCTCGTCTTCGCGTGAGTAGCTTATGAAAATACCCGGAGCCATGGCGACAAAAGAGCGGTCAGAATGATTTGGAACACGATCTGAACACCTGAACTCGAAATCTGAGTTCGCGGGCAAAAAAATCTTCTGCGGGAGTTAGGTGAGGCGGTGACCTCCAGAAGGAAACCACCCCCAAGACTTCCATAAGAGCTTTCTGCTGGAATTGCGGCCCGGGATTTGACCCAATGCAATAGTTGGTGGCAATACTGTACATCAATTCGTGCCAGCAAAATGGCATTTTGTCGGAGACTATGAAAAGATGTTGTATATTTGCACGAAGTACGTTCGAAGCATCCCACGGAAATGTCCTTGGGGCGCCTCGAAAGTCCTTAATACTAGTCAGTTCGTTTACACTAACCAAATAGACACCGCATGACCCCAAAGATCATACGGCGTTGGGTATCATTGTTGCCGCTGGCATTGCTCGCAATTGCGATCATGTCAGCAAGTAGCACAGATGCCACAGCCCGAAAGCATAAAGCCGGGCGTCCGCGAGGTAATCACTCGCATGGGAAACATGGGAAAATCGCGCACAATGCTCGCCGTCATGGCCATCGTTATGCGAGGCTCTCCCAGCGGAAGCATCATCCGCTCGTAGCCCAAAAGGCGCTCTCCACTGAAGAAAAAGAGGAAATTGTCCAGAAGATCCGGGACCTTTCCAAGGCTTCAGTCGATGACACAACTGCCATCTCATCAGCTGAAATCCAATCCGAAATAGCACAGGCCGCTCGCGAAGAACAGGCCGAAGATGATGTCTCGGTTTCGATCGAGCAATTTTTCAAGGCCCGGCCCGGTGCCATTGGAGATACATCTTTCAATCCGGACTTGGTCCGGCAGCGTTCGCAGGACTTCACACTTTACGATGAGACCGATCCCAGCCATGCGGCCCAGCGTTCGGATATCATGGCTGAGATTATCGACTGGATCGGCACCCGCTACGTCTTTGGCGGTGGCGACCGGACCGGGATCGACTGCTCGGCGTTTACCCGTGAAGTATTCAATCGTGCATTTGGCGTCGAGCTCCCTCGCACGGCCTATATGCAATGGCAGTTAGGCGAGCCAGTCTCCCGCGAGGGGTTGCAGTTCGGCGATCTGGTATTTTTCCATACAGCCGGCTATGCACCTATCACGCACGTAGGCATCTATATTGGCGAAGGGCTCTTCGCGAATGCTGCATGTTCGCGTGGTGTGACAGTCGGATCGCTGGAGAGCACGTACTGGTCGAAGCATTTTGCTGGTGCCCGACGTCTCTTTGCGAACAGCGGCATGGCGTCCGCAAAGACGGCCCCAATCACCAACAGCATGGCAACGACGGGCGGCGAATGAGTTTCTCTTCAGTCTCTGTTCTTTAGGTATTATGTGGATGTTCGATCATCCACCAGAGCCTCGGCAGGTGCCGGGGCTTTGTTTTATGATGGATTGACAATCGGGGCACGGCGAGTGGCTTTGGGCCGTTCATACACGCCTTATGTCAGTAGTCAGACGCCCCCCGACCGCACCGCAGACTCCAACACGCGAGCGGAAGACGAAGCCCATCGCGGATAACCGGCGTGCCAGGCATGACTATGCGATCTCCGAAGAGTTGGAGACTGGTATTGTGCTGGGGGGGACCGAAGTGAAGTCGTTGCGCGCCGGCAAAGTGCAGCTCTCTGATGGCTACGCCCAGATCAAAGCAGACGAATTGTGGCTGGAAAATGTCCACATCGCGCCCTACATCCACGGCAACCGGTTCAATCTCGAAGATAAGCGAGCCCGGAAGCTACTGGCGCATGCAAGGGAGATTGCCCGATTGAAGGTCAAACTTGCCGATAAAGGAGCAACGCTTATTCCGCTCAAAATGTATTTCAAAGGGAACAAAGCGAAGGTATTACTCGGACTCGCTCGTGGTAAAAAACTCTACGATAAACGTGAAGCGATTAAACAGCGCGATGCGCGCCGCGATCTGCGTTCTGGCGACTAGCACGGCTGTAACCGTATCAAAAGCGCAGGAGAAGCCCTGGGAGCTATCGCTTGCGTTTTCGGCATACAATACATTTTATGAAGAGGATTTTATGAGCAAGATCCAGCCGAGTGAGATTGCTTCGTATCCACAGGATTTACGCGGCAATAGCTTCACCGCGCTTGCATTCAGTCCACATATCACCTATCGGGCGCGGCAGGATTTGAGCCTTCCGTTTTTTCTTTCTCTTGAAGGATCGATTCCATCGGTCACTATCAAAGGTCTCGAAACAGGTCATAAATATGAACCGAACGTGGCATATCTGGTGCAGCGGGAAGATGTGCAGCACGACGAAGTCTCTGGATCCCTCACACTAGGCTGGGAAATGTTGCCTTGGATTCAGCCATACTTGATGATCGAACGTTCCCGCTTTGCAAGCCGGAGGCTGGGCCAACTCGATGGCACTGACTCCGGAACACTGGTACCAGAGGCAAATCAGGATTACACTGAGATCGTGATAGCAACCAACATCGGGTTCGGTATCGCAGGCATGGTCCCACTTACCATGAGCAACGACATTCGCATGCGGTATGATGTCGGCTATCAAGTGCCACAGACTGTCTTCGTCGAAAACGATCTCTTCGGCACAGCACCGACAGGCCAGGGCACAACAGGCTATACCATTGGCGGGCATGTTCAACTTGATTTGCCATTTGGACCCCTGCAATCCAATGATGGCTATTGGACTATAGGCGGTTCTATCGCGAAGCGGCATTGGAACGGCGATGGCGAGCAGCACAGGCCAAGCGGAATATGGCCTGCAAACTCGAACGTCGAAGCGGGCGGGTTTGTCGGAATCGGAATGTTCTTTTAGTCCTCATGACTTTTCCCACTCTTAACGAGCAACTCGATCTAATTCGTCGCGGCACGGTCGATCTCATCAGCGAAGAAGAATTCGCACGGAAGATCGAACGGGCACGTGCAACGTCCAAGCCATTGAATATTAAGCTCGGCGCCGATCCCTCGACGCCGGATTTGCATATTGGCCACGGGGTTGTGCTACGCAAATTGCGGCAATTTCAGGATCTGGGACATCAAGCGTGCCTTATCATCGGCGATTTCACTGCGATGATCGGCGATCCATCCGGCCGGCAAAAAACACGACCAATGTTAAGTGCCGACGAAGTGAAGAAGAATGCCGAGACTTACGTTGAGCAGGTGAGTCGCATTCTCGATGGCTCGCGCCTCAAAGTGATGTATAATTCGACGTGGCTCTCGCCGATGACGTTCACGGATGTCATCAAACTTGCCGGAAGCTACACCGTAAGCCAGATGCTCGAGCGTGAGGATTTTCACAAACGGTTCAACGACGAGTTGCCGATCTCATTGCATGAATTCCTCTACCCGCTCGCGCAAGGGATGGACTCTGTCGCGATCCATTCCGATGTCGAACTGGGCGGGACTGACCAGAAATTCAATCTGCTCGTAGGCCGCGAATTGCAGCGTCATTTCGGCATGGAACCGCAGTCTGTGCTGACGATGCCGCTACTCGAAGGTACCGATGGCGAACGCAAGATGTCGAAGTCCTATGGTAACTCGATCAACTTTTCTGACTCGCCCGACGAGATGTTCGGCAAGACCATGTCGATTCCGGACACGATGATCGCGCGCTACTTTGAACTCGCGACAAGCGTGCCGGATCTGGTAGTCATCAAGCAGCAACTTGCGGACAAGAATACGAATCCGCGCGATTTGAAGGTCCGCTTAGGACAGGAGATCGTCCGCGGATTCTACGGCGATGAAGCCGCCAATGCTGCGTACGACAAATTCCGGACGATGTTCGTTAAGAAGGAAGTACCGGATGATATCGAGGTAGTCCATGTCTTCTCAGAGAGGTCCATTCTTCTTACGGACTTCATTGCGGAGCGTAAACTCGCTCCGAGCAAGAGCGAAGCACGGCGTTTAATTGAGGGTGGGGGGGTATCGCTCGACGGCGAGAAAGTATTGGACGTGAAGATGAGCTTTACTCCCAACACTGAAGGCGTTGTACTGAAAGTCGGGAAACGGAAATTCTTAAGGGTCGTCGTTGGCAAGTAGGATGGCCGAAGACCAAAGCATGCACGGAAGTCAGGTAGTTTCAAATTTGATCTGACCTAACTCGCCATCCGCTCGCTGCTCCCGTACACTGCTCAGCAGGAAGAATCCGGCGATAAAGAAAGCCGCTATCGCGAGGATCGCCGGTCGCTGACTCCCGAATAATTCCGAAAGGACACCGAACACCAAGGGTCCGATAATGCCGCTCGCTTTGCCGGCAAAGCCATCATAGAACCCAAAGAACTCCGCAGTATGCTGGGGTGGTGTCAAGAGTGCCATCAGGCTTCGTGAGCATGCCTGGCACGAACCAAGTGCAAGTCCCGCAAGGAAACCGACGCCATAAAACGTCGTTTTAGTCGTCGCAAAAAAGGCGAATACCGCGACGACAATCCACATCAGAAGCGTAATTTGAATAGCCAATTTGGGACCGCGTGCATCGGCAAACTTACCAAAGAGGAGCGAGCCCAGGATTGCAACGACCTGAATCATGATGAAAAAGATCGCGAGATCGATGGTCCCGAAGTGGAGCGTACCCTTCGAGTAGATTCCGCTGAACGCGACGACCGTAAGGATGCCATCGTTGTAGATAAAGAATGCCGCGAGGAATCGCGAAACATCTTTGTAGTTGCGGATATGGCCGATTGTCGTTCTCAGTTGTCCAAACCCGCGTTGAACGAGCGTGCCGAACCGAATCGATTCCTTGCGACGAATCTCCGGTACAAATAGGAAGAGGGGAATCGCGCACAGCGCATAGTCTGCCGCAGTGATCAGAAATGTGGTCTTGCGGGAAGCATCGTCCAGGAATGGGATACTCATCAGCAAGATGGCAAGCGACCCGACATACCCAAATGCAAAGCCCATCCCCGAGACCCGTCCGAAGCTCGCCGGAGTGGTGATCTCTGGTAAGAATGCATCGTAAAACACGAGTCCACCCTCATAGCCAGCATTCGCAAACAGGAAGAGCAGCGCTGCGACAAGCACCATACCAGGCTGGACAAAATAGAGCGAGGCCGTGCAGGTTACCACTGTCGCGGCAAAGATGCCGAGATAGAGCTTCTTGTTGTGCAGGACGTCAGCCATCGCACCAAGTAACGGAGTGATGAGAGCGACGAGCAACATCGAGCCAAAGACCGTCAGGCCCCAATACGCGTCACCGTGCCCGTTCTGCACGATCACGTCATGGAAATAGATCGGGAAGATGAAGACAACCATCGTGGTCGAGAACGACCCCATGGCGAAATCAAACATCGCCCAAGAACCAATGACCTTTTTATCGTAGCCCACTCGGCTATGAAGTTGCGGTGGTGTGTGGGTCATCCACTGAGGGAGGATCTTCTCGGTCATTCAAGCCACGATCGATAAGCCCACGTCCGGTCTTTTTTAGCTCGCCGGTCTTCTGCAACTCAGTCATGACGGCATGAAGAATGCCATTGATGAATTTGCCGCTTTCTTCGGTCGAATAGTCCTTTGCGATTTCGATCAGCTCGTTGATCGTTGCCTTGGGCGGGATGTCGGGAAAACAGAGTAACTCCGCGATGCCCATTTGAATCAATAATCGGTCGAGTAAAGCCACGCGACGAAAATCCCAGTGGGTCAGCTTCTCGTGGATCAATTTGTCGATCTGCTCGCGATGGACCGTAAACTCGCGGACCAGATCGCGCCCAAAGGTCAGCGCTGCCGTATCAACAGATAAGTCTTGTTGTGCGAGATCGAAAAATAATTCGTCCAGATCTCGTCCGGAAAGCTCGTTCGCATAGAGGATTTGGAGAACGCGTTCGCGAGCCAGCCGTCGACGCGGCAAGCGTCGGTCGCGCTCCGGATCGTTGTCGAAGATCTCGCCAGATTCAATGCGTGCCGGTTCGATCGGCTCCCGGGGATAGTATCCGTGATCCGACCGCGCATCATCTTCAGTCTTCTCGTGGTTGCGATGCTCGTGCTGTGGCAAATTCTAATGGGAATGAACGAAAATAATATGGATACGAAACAGCCTAATAAAATCCAAAATTCAATCGACGATCGATAATGCGAGCCTCGGCTCGCATTCGGCGGAGCCAGGCATGGAACATTCGTCCCCGTTCGGCCTCAGTCTTTGCTTTCGTCGTGACTGCCGCGATCAGCCGGTTTGTCTCCAATCGAATGCGCTCGCTGGCAAGAATGCCCGCCACGACCGTATCGTTGCGACGGTCATTCATTGCGTTTGACAAAATCTCCCGATGGAACGTGCCGGTCGAATCGGTAAATTGTGTTCTCAGAAAGTCGGGTGGATGTTCGATGACCATCGCCCGCAACTCCGAATCGTTCAAACTGAGTTTCCGGCGTTCGATTTCCCGCTCTTCGATGATATCATCCACGGCTTTGTTCCATGCGGTGTCAATCAGAAGGGAATAGGCGCTATCAGTGATTATATGCTCGCTCGTCCGGGTCACATACTCATGGATCGTTCCAGACAGCAATGACTTGAAATCACCATACGTGATGACTACACCGTTGACAACTCCGACCGTATCGCCGAGGGCATGGCTGACGGATTTCTTGACGCGAGTGACTTTCTTTAATCGCGAAGAATCGGAAGATTGCGCCAGCGCGCGAACCGTAAATGCCGCGGTCAGCAGCAGGCAAAGAAATAGTGTTCGTTTCAAGAACAACGGCGACTAGGTGGCTTCAAGATCAAAACGGTATTTATGGAGTGACAGTCACAGGTATTGGAGTCGTCTCCAGAACATCCATGCCGCCCAAACGTACATAAATAGCAAACGTGGCTCTGCCGGCCACGAGGTCGGGCGGGAGCGTATAGTCGAGTAGCATGCCACGCAGATCGATGCCGCATCCATCGGCAGGGATGCGCCACTTCTTGCCGTTTTGTTCGATAGTAAGAAAGTTGCCGCGAGCAAAACTCGTCCAGTCCTTCATGACCCGCCGGTTGAGCGCCGTCCATTGGTCGGCTTTCGAAAGCTTGCTATAGCCAATATTGGTTTCCAACTCATCGATCGCCTTCTTGGTGTGGATCGAGCCTTCGGGCACGAAGCCATCCCCAATAATATGAACGGTCCCTAGAGGTCTTACTTCAGGCCCTGTAATTCCTCGGAGAGCGGTGTGCAACTCCTTGGTAACGGTGAAGGAGGACGGAATACTGAAGTCGTGGTCATTAATCAGAAACAACTGGGCCTTGCCTGGTTCGAGAGTGGTGGGCGCCATAAATGTCGCGATTGAACTATCACCCACTGTTTGATAAGATATAAGCGGCATCCAGACTTGCTTTCCGTTTTGTTCGATTCGGAGAATTGGGATGTCGGACTTTGTCCATCCAGGCAGCCGTTCGCCGATGCATTTCGATTCAGATTTTTGGAGGGCAGGATTTGGATTCTCGAAAATGAGCATGCCCAACTGGCCGGGCGCAATCTCTTTTGGCAAGCTGTAAATTTTCAGCTTCCTGCCGCAGGCAGCTTGGGGTGCAACTTCGGTCAGTGCGAGTGTGAGGAGAAGGAGGATGGACCAGCCAGTCAGGTAGCGTTTCATCGGTCTAATGCAATATTGGAGACATAAAGTCTGAATGGCTGAGATAATTCCATTCAACTGAAGAGTTGCCTCATATTAGCCGCTTAGCCGCAATGCTTGAAGTATGATTCGCAACGCCATGAAGCATGGTACGCAATATCAATCAACCTAATCGACTGTATACACCCGGTAGCACTTCGCAATTACTTCGCGGGCATCGGAGAATTGTCCGGGTTCGTCTGTCCAGTCCCTGGTTGGGCTCCGGATGGAACTGCCGGCGCGGATGGAGCGGATTGACGCTGAGGAGCCGGTTGGGTGACGGGAGCATTGCCAGTCTGAACGGCCGAAGGAATGGTGCTCTCGCGCGGAAGGAAAAAGAGATTTGCTAATACGCAGAGCACGACGAAAATTCCGCCGAGCCAAATTGTGGTCTTTTGGAGGAAATCTGAAGCCCGGCGTACCCCAAAGACGGCCCCGACTGATCCCGGAGCGCCTAATGCGCCGGACAGTCCATCGCCCTTGGAGGACTGCGAAAGCACGACAAGCGTCAAAACGACGCAGACAAGAAGAATGAGAATTACAATCAGCGTGAACATATTCGTCTTTTCTGAACTTAGCGGCAATCGAACAATCCGGGCGCCGAAGAATTCCTTCCCGATCAGGGTTAATCAGTGCGGTGGATACGTTCGGGCGGAAAGAATCTCCCGAAAAGCTCGTTAAGAACGGAAATTATCACCAATGTTCCGCGATCTCCTTCCGAAGCTGAACAAGCTCGCCGGTCAGTTTTACACTCCGCGCGAGACGCGGGCGATCTTACTTTTTCTTGGCCTGGGACTTTCCATTATTTCCTTCCGAGAAGGCAAGCGGATCTATTATGAGTGGTTCCCTCAAGGCCGCTCTGCAACCGAAATTTCCCAGCAACACCAGCAGGATAGCATCTACCGTGCTTTGAGTCAGATCGCGAATACCCAGGATTCCTTATTCTTCTCATTGCCTGAGGATTCATTGCTACCGTCTTCGGTGCGGCAGCGCATGGAGAACCATAGCAAGCGAGCCGATCTTCGCCTCGGCTCAATCTCACTCAATCGTGCCACAAGAGCCGATCTAATGAAATTGCCGAATATCGGCCCTGCGACTGCCGACCGAATCATTGCCTATCGCTCCGAACGTGGGCGGTTTCGGACGCTGGCGGAACTTCGAAATGTCAGAGGCATTGGTCCCAAGCATTTCGAGGGGATGAAGCGATTTCTCATGCTCGATTGATGCGAAGCTGGATTGATTGACGTAAATTTGTGGACATTGCTACAGTACCTCGTCCACAGTATCACCACGCATAGCGCGCTTGCCCTTGCATTCGAATTGCACGGTGAGCGGCTGCTCTGCACAGGTGAGCGTAATGGCATACCTGATCTTATTGTCCAGGCATACGACCCGGCACACGACATCTCATATCGAGTGCCACAGGAGGTTACCTCTCCTGAACTCGAGGAAGAATCCCAGATTCACGTTCCGAAGTCGTTGCGAGAGCAAATCGATCGTCACGTGCTTTCTTCCACGCTTGGCTCAACGGTGCTCCACCAATTTGTTCAGCGGCTTGCACCTGCAATTTCGCCGCTAAGCGCTTTGCGTATGGTGCTGGAGCCATTGGACGGAGTCAATGCGGCACTCATCGAAGCGAATAATGGAGGACTGAGTTATCTTCATCGCATCGGAGAGAACACAGACGCGCAGCTTGCGTCCTCCTCGCTGAAGTCATTCATTGAGGAGTATGCCGAGGAACGCTCCAGATTGTCTCCCAGACCGGATGCTTCGAGCATAATCTTGAGCGGCTTCGATCTCGACCATTTCGAAAACTTTGATTCTGATGAATCGCGTAATATTCGCGTGATCTCCATCGAGGATTTTGTCCCACTTTGTGACTTCACAGAAGATGCGGTCAGGCTTGTCGGCGAAACACCGCATCTTTACACGCTCGCGATCGGAGCGGCGTGCGTATACATGGCAATGCTGACAGCCAAGTGAGAATTGTTGCCGGTAAATTCCGAAGCCGTGAGCTGCTTGCCCCGAGCAATACTGGGACGCGGCCGACAACGGACCGGGCGCGGGAGGCGCTCTTCAATGTCCTCGCAAACATGATAGAGTTTGACGGCGTACGCGTTCTCGATCTCTTTGCGGGTTCTGGTGCGCTGGCTTTCGAGGCACTCAGTCGCGGAGCGCAGTCCGCCACCTTGGTCGAGCGCGATCGCAAGGCAACAGAGGCTATCCGCAAAAATGCCGAGAAACTCGAAATTGGCAGCGCCATAACACTTGTCCAGAAAGATGTCTTTCGGTTTCTCGAAGCAGGACGGACAGAGAGCGAACCATACTCACTGATCTTCTCCGATGCACCCTATGATGAGACACGTGCACTTCAGGAGATAGCTCACCGAATATTTGCGAAGGATTGGCTCGCGCCAGGAGGCATTTGTGTTATCGAGCACCGCACTGGAGATCAACCGCACATTCCGGAGAATGCAAAACTACTTCGAGAGCTACGTGCCGGAGAAGCATCATTCACGATCATCGTCTAGCATCCGTAGGATGCATTGAGGTTCGATTATTCAGGATTATTCAAGAAGAACTTTGTTCTAGCAACCGAATGAAACGTATTGCCATCTATCCCGGTACCTTCGACCCGATCACGAACGGACATCTGGATATTATTCGCCGATCTTCCGAGCTGTTCGATGAAGTTGTTGTTGCTCTGGCTCGCAATAGCCAGAAGGCACCGCTGTTTGCGGAGACCGAACGACGCGAATTGATCGAAGCCGCTGTTCTCGAATGTTGTACTGACCGCACGAACATTCGAAGCGATGCATTCCAGGGTCTGCTCGTCGAGTATGCACGCATGACCGGCGCGACAGCCGTCGTTCGTGGACTGCGCGCCGTAAGTGATTTTGAATATGAATTCCAAATGGCGCTGATGAATCGTAAACTGGCGCCGGAAATCACGACGGTCTTCCTCATGCCGCACGAACAGTACACGTATCTGAACTCGACAATCATTCGCGAGTTGGCCCGGTACGGCAAAGATGTCAGCGATTTCGTGCCTAAGGTTGTCGCCGACGCACTCAAAAAGAAGTTTGAAGTAAAGTATCACTGATGGAAGCGCCGCATGTACTTTCGAAATCGCCACTCGTGCTGAATGCCGAGCAGGCAGCGCACGTGCTAAGCATATTTATCGGAGATGAAGTCCGCAGGACCGGTCTGAAAAAAGTAGTGATTGGTCTTTCCGGCGGTGTGGATTCTGCGCTTTCGACGTATCTTTCGGTTCGCGCGCTGGGCTCTGAACATGTCCACGTTTTGCTGATGCCATTCCGTACTTCGAATCCGGAGAGCGTAAGCGATGCCGAAGCGGTTGTGAAGGACCTGGGTTTATCCCATGAGTTGTTAAGTATTTCTTCCACGGCGGACGCTTTTTTCAATGAGACGGAAAATAGCATTGGTGAGATGGACCGCATGCGGCGTGGCAATGCACTCGCGCGGTTGCGAATGATCGCGCTCTACGATCGTTCAATGGCACTTGGTGGGCTTGTCATTGGCACTTCGAACAAGACCGAATCGCTGCTCGGCTATACTACTCTGTTTGGCGATAATGCCAGCGCAATCAACCCCCTTGGCGATCTCTATAAGACACAAGTCTGGCAGTTGGCGGAATATTTGGGCGTTCCAGATTCCATCGTGCATAAGGCTCCATCTGCCGATCTCTGGCCCGGCCAAACAGATGAAGCAGAACTTGGAATCGCCTACCACGAAGTCGACGAACTATTGTTCTTTATGGTCGACTTGCGAGAATCAGATGACGCCCTGATGCGGCGTGGTTTTTCCAGCGAATTGATCGGTCGAATTCGTCAGAAGATTCAGCGCTCTCAGTTTAAGCGGCGGCCTCCTCTTATCGCAAAGATCTCTAGCCGCACGATCAACTTCGACTTTCGGTATCCGCGCGATTGGGGGACCTAGGACAAAGATGGTGATTAGATACCAAATAGGTGGAGGTATACATAAGTGGTAGGAAAAATAAAGAGAATCGAGTCCAACCGATCCAGTACACCTCCATGACCAGGAATGAGAGCCGATGAGTCCTTGACTCCAACATCCCGCTTAAACATCGATTCGGCAAAGTCCCCGATCTGTCCCAGCACTCCAGTGATCAGGCCCATCGCGATGGCCGTTGTGAGAGAAACTTCCGCGAGTGAATCCAACACATTAATCGCAATGATCCAGGTTGCAATCGCAGCGATAAGTCCCGCAATGCCGCCTTCCCAGGACTTGTTTGGGCTGACACGAACGGCGATTTTGTGCCGGCCGAAGGACCGGCCAATGAAATATGCAGCGGAATCACAAATCCAGATCGATGCCAGGAGAAGGATGGTGAAGTATCCGGCCTGAGCAGAAACCTGAGCTGGAGAAATATCCAGTCGAGTCATGGCAGCGTGGATGTAAAAGTATTCGTGGACACCGTAAAATCCTCCGAGTCCAAGGCCAATATAGAGCGCCCCGCCAAGTGTGACTGAGACTTGGACGAGCGGGTTCGGATAACCTTTGAACAACTCCGCCATGAGCGTCACGATCGTCCCGAGGATCAAAAGCACCGGCACCAGTGCCGTTGTTTCGACATCGGCACCAACATGAATATGAAGT
Organism: Bacteroidota bacterium; assembly: GCA_030706745.1. Classification (NCBI taxonomy): domain Bacteria; kingdom Pseudomonadati; phylum Bacteroidota; species Bacteroidota bacterium. The sequence goes on along the minus strand of JAUZNX010000015.1, from coordinate 72,596 downwards.
GTGGCAAGCAGGTCATGAAGATGCATGCCCCCAAAGGTCAGAACGATGAGCGCCGTTAGCGCCATGCCAATCCCCACTTGCGGGATGAAGCCTTTGGCTTTGGCAAGATTGTAGAACTCATGCACGGCGAGCAAGGCGAAGATGATCGCAAGGCCGAGCAAGCTGTACGGTTTGAAAATGACAAGAACTACGATCGGGATGCCCACGACCGCGACCAGGATTCTCTGACTAAGATTACTCATGCAGGATTGAGTAACGAGTATTGTCGAATGAGTGTTCAGAGCGCCGATGAGGATATTATTTGTTGAGGATAACCTCAATACCGGTCTGGCGATGAAAGTGTTGCTTGAATTGAGACAACACCAGGTGGATCACGCCGCCAACGTGGCGCAGGCAATGGATCTGCTAAGATCGAAGGAATTCGATCTGTTGATCAGCGATCTCTCATTACCCGATGGGACTGGCTATGATATTCTCTCTCACTCGCCAAAGCGTGTCCCAGCGATTGCGCTTAGCGGCTATGCCTCAGAGCATGACCGCGCAGAAGCCATCTCGAAAGGATTCCGTGAGTTCTTGACGAAGCCATTTAAGACCGAAAATTTGCTGGCGGCGATTGAACGAGTTGCTACTTAATCGTGAACTGCTCGCTCGAATGATACTCTCGAACGCTTTCTGCAGCACTTCGTAATTCCCGTTCCATTCGCACAATTTGCCAGAGCTGATCCAGGAACCACGGGTCAATCTTGGTTAATTCGTGGATAGCTTCGATCGACATTCCGAGTTGAAGCGCATACCGTAGTGTGAAGATCATATCGCTTCGACGTTGGCTGAGCCGCTCGCGGACTGTTTCCATTGCGTGTATCTTCTCTTGCTCCGACATCTCTGCGATATCGAACTCATCCTTGCCATCCGCCCCAAGTCCGTAACGTCCCTGCTCGAGTGAACGCAATGCCTTTTGCATGGCCTCTTTGAACGTACGGCCAAATGCCATTGCTTCGCCGACCGACTTCATCTGAACGCCAAGCTGTGAAGAGCTTGCTTCCAAGCCTTTGAATTTTTCGAAGTCCCAACGTGGAATCTTGACGACGCAATAATCGATCGTCGGCTCGAAGCAACTCGGCGTCATCTTCGTGATGTCGTTCGGAATTTCATCAAGCGTGTAGCCGACAGCCAACCGTGCTGCAATTTTCGCAATGGGAAAGCCCGTCGCTTTCGAAGCAAGCGCGGAGGACCTGGAGACCCGAGGGTTCATCTCGATCACAAGAATGCGACCGTTCTCGGGGTTCAGCGCGAACTGAATATTCGAGCCACCCGTCTCCACGCCGATGGCGCGAATAACTTTGATGGCTGCGTCTCGCATCTGTTGATACTCTTTGTCCGAAAGGGTTTGGGCTGGCGCGACGGTGATCGAGTCGCCGGTGTGCACGCCCATCGGATCGAAATTCTCGATCGAACAGATAATGACGACATTATCCGCGAGGTCTCGCATGACCTCAAGCTCGAATTCCTTCCAGCCGATCACGGACTCCTCAACGAGCACCCTGTGAACCGGGGATTGGTCGAGCCCGTGCTGGACGATCTGGCGGAATTCCTGCTTGTTCCAGGCGATACCGCCACCGGAACCACCCATAGTAAAGCTGGGCCGGATGATGGCCGGGAAACCGACCGTCTCAATGAGATCGAGAGCCTCATCCGTTGAGTTGACGAACCCGCCTCGCGGCATCTCCAGACCAATCGACTTCATGGTCGCCAGGAATTCTTCGCGGTCCTCCGCACGCCTGATCGCTTCCGGTTTGGCACCGATGAGTTCAACGTTGTTTTTCTTCAAGGAGCCGCGCTCGTGGAGCGCTAACGCGTTGTTCAGGGCAGTTTGTCCGCCCATCGTTGGGAGAATCGCGTCAGGGCGCTCTTTTTCTATGATGGCCTCTATGTATTCGGGCGTTATCGGCTCGATATAGGTCGCGTCGGCGAATTCCGGGTCGGTCATAATCGTCGCCGGATTCGAGTTGACGAGAATGACACGGTAGCCTTCCTCCTTCAAGACTTTGCAGGCCTGGGTACCGGAATAGTCGAATTCGCAGGCTTGCCCGATGACAATCGGGCCGGAGCCAATAATAAGGATACTTTTGAGGTCGTTACGGCGGGGCATCGAGGGTGCCTAACACGCGCCGGGGAAAAACCTCTCCGCATCTGGAAAATATGAAAGATGAAGTATGAAATGTCAGGGGAGACTGACCTGATATCTCATAATTCGCCTTTCATCTCATCGATCTAGCTATAAACTCGGGAGTGTGTAGGCTGCCCGAAGCACCGTCAGTCGCCCGATTTGCGGGGCACCGATTAGCTCCTGATGCAGATTATTGAGAACATTCGTCACAGATAACGTCAGCATCAGATTGTTCCATGATTCCAAACGGTAGTTAACGGTGAGATCGAGAACATGCCGCGCGCCAATATCGCCAATCCAATAGCTATCGTTCATCTTGAAGGCATCGCTCCATCGGTCGCGAAGTTCGACGCCCATGCCTCGAGCCAACCCCGAGTACCGCGCCCCGATCGATGCGCGATACTTCGGCATATTGAGTGCAAAGGGATTCTGCGAGGAAGAATCAACGGAATTCAGTTCGCTAGCATACCAGTAGTTCTTGTTCAGCCAGGAGACTGAGCCAGTGAAGGCCCAGTCATCATTCGGTTTTGCCTCGAACGAGGCGTCGATTCCGTAAAACTCGACGCTATTCTCAAGGTAATTGCGAGTACCGATCAGAATGTCAGTTGGATGTGTCTCGTTGGCTGCGCCACCAACCGGTTGCACGACACCAAGCGGGAGCGAACCGATTGCGGCGGTTAGCGAATCAGCGACAATTCCAGCGATGGCCGGTCCAAGTTTGGGTGTTAAACTGTCGAGGACATATTGGTGAAACTGTTGAGCATTGATCAGAACATTCGGGGTGAGCGCGACAGCACTTGCCCGAATCGCGGAATAGTGTGTCTGGTAGGCGTCCACCTCATATTGAAAGGATCGTGAGACCGATCCTTGATAGTCTAGTTCAAGAGTACGTTGATGTTGAGCCTGGACATCATTGATTGGAAGCGGATTCGTTGTGATGGAGGAGGCTGGAAAAGCATCCGCAGTGGATGCGGCGTGTAGGTTCAGGTACGCCATGTATGTGCCGACCTGTTGCGGATTGGGCGCACTCAGACCACCAACCATGGATGCCAGCATTGAGTCAAGGCCGTCCTTCTTGGCCTGTAATTTTGCAACCGCGAGTCCGCGAAGTACTGGCCAGAGTACATTCAGTGCTGAATTCGTGGGCAGCGTCCCGGGAATTCGAGGATCGAGGTTGAGCGTGGTGTTCATGTTGTACGATCCATCCGCGTTTGGCTTGAATGTTAATCCAGAGACATAGGGACTAACATAGCGAACATTCACCGGCGTGAAAGGCAACTGATTCTTACCGAATCCAAATGCATCCGAGCCGAAGAGAAGATCCGCGTAGAGATCGTTCTCCGTCGGGAGGAGGTACGTCTCATTGTACATCGCGCGCACGAGGTGTTGTTCGTTGAAGTGATATACGACCGCAGCGCGGGGAGAGAAAATCGGTTCTGTCAGATAGCTGTGTTTATCAAGTCGGCCGGCAAGCACGAGTTCGAGCGCATCGTCCATAAGCGAAGTCTGCGACTGCAAATAGGCGCCAACGATCGAGACGTTGCCATGTCCATCGTCTGGTCCCCAGATCGTCGTGTCGGATATTGGATGGATCGCTTGATAGTCTGCGCCGTAGGTTAGCTTCTCGTTCTTCATCGGAGAGTATTGATGTTGAATCTGCGCAACATACGTCGAAGATCGATTAATGATCGGAGCACCGGTCGGCAGAAAATACGAGCCGGAGGTATTGTTATGGTTAATGGCGGCCTGAACGAATAGATCTTTATAGTTCAATCGGGCCTGAACGAAATCATACATCCAATTCTTGATCTGAGCCCCGCCGAAGTCCTCGGTCATCGCGATATCATTCGCGATATTGGTAAGGCCACCGGTGATGTTCAAAGTAGCATCGTCTGAAAGAATGTCGTCGGCCCGAGCCTCAAACGAATATACTTCGAGAGCATAATCACGGTTGCCGATACGCGAGAGACTATCATAGACCGAGCTGCTGAGATTCGGAGCAAGTAGTGCAAGCTGAGCATACTTTCGCGCTGTGTCTTCTTTCGGGTCGTCGGCAAGCTGCCAATCGTTCGCTCTTAGATAATGTCCACTGATCTTGAATGCAAACTTATCGCTGAGTGCTTGCGCATACCGAACTCCACCATCGAGATAACTTCGCTCGCCGCCTGCGAGCGAGATATTGGTACCCTGAGAAGAGAACGGAGACTTCGAAATAAAGTGAACGACTCCCGTTGCGGCCTCCGGTCCATAGAGTGCGGAACCAGGCCCGCGGATTACCTCGATATGATCGATATCCTCGTTCATTTGTGGCATCAAAATGCCGTAGAATCCTCCAATCGAAGGGACTTCCATCGAATGATAATCATTCATTGTGAGAACATCGCTGCCAAAGACGCTGTGCATGCTTCGACTCGCATAGGTCGACATGGCGATGCCTTCGTGGCTCAGGTCGATACCGGGAACATTGGCGAGCGCATCCGTCGGAGTCGAATTGATGTGTTCGCGTATCTCCGCTGAAGAGACCACGGAGATGGATGCCGGCGCGTGCGTTGCCTTTTCTTCATGCCGGGAGGCTGTGACGACGACCTCTTCGGAATTGAGTGGTTGCTCGGCCATCGCAACTCGAAGAACCGTAGGGTTGGAGGATCCTACTTGTGTCTCCGTGTGTACCGCGGTATAACCAAGGATCGAGCAGGTGACACTATACCTCCCGGAGCGGAGATTTCCAAATCGATATTTCCCGACACTATTCGTGAATGTATACTCCGAGAATGTCGTATCGCTTTGGAGTTGGGCTTTTACGATCACGCCGGCAAGCGGTCCGCCAGAACCAGTATCGACGACTTCGCCCATTAGTATGGCCCCTTTGGCGCCCTGCGCGAGGATTGCAGGCTGGATGGCAAACGATAGAGTGGAAACGAGAGCCAAAGTCACGAGCGAGCGGTTCACTCTATTACGGCAAGTCATTTTGTTTGGCAAAGTTGACATGGATGTAGAAAAAGTAAAGCTTCCAAAATGGCGAGGGACACAAGGCCGCAGGAGACATTGCCCATTCCGAAATAGAATCAAAGATACGAAATTCGAGTCGATTTCGCAAGGGATTCCGAAATTATTTCAAATCTGTCTCGCTTTACCCATCCATCACACAATACACTATGGAATTCACCCCGATTGAGTATGCCCTGTTTGCCGTCCTGGCCATCTCATTCATTATTTCATTCTGGCTTCGGTCCCGGCTTTCGCGCCGTCTTCGGGATGAACGCGAAAAGAGTGTCCGACTTGAAGCGCTCTACGAGCAGATTCCAAAACTGGAAGAGGATTTGAGTAATGTGCGGAATGAATGCGCCCATCTTCAGGATGTGGCCCGAGCCCTGGAGCATGATCTTGGCCAACAAAAGGCAATCGCTGGTGAAGTGCCAAATCTGAAGGACATGATCCGGAAGGCCGACGAGCAGATCAGGTACTTATTCGCTGAGAAGGCTCGGTTGGAAAAAACCGTGGAAAATGACGATGAAAAGCTCCGAATGCTCATGGAGGCGAGAGAAGAGCTTTCGAACAATTTCGACCGAATCAGCAAACAAGCTCTCACACTGAATTCTCAGTCATTTCTCGATCTTGCTCGCGAATCCCTCTCCAAATATCAGGAATCGGCCAAGGGCGATCTCGAAAAACGGCAGCAGGCGATCAGCGAGTTGGTGACACCACTGCAGACTAAGCTTCGTGAATTCGAGCAAAAGGTAGACGAAGTATACCGTACCGAAGCCGCTGAACGAAACTCATTGAGAGGTGAGATAAAGAACCTGGTCGAATTGAACCAGCAGATTAGCCGGGAAGCATCGAATCTTGCGCTTGCACTTAAAGGTGACACGAAGAAGCAAGGGAATTGGGGCGAACTCATTCTGGAAAAAGTCCTCGAGTTCTCAGGACTTCGTAAAGGTGACGCAAACGATAAGAAAGAATACCGTCTTCAGGACAGTTTCCGAAATGAACTTGGCGGGCGATCGATCCCAGACGCAATTATCTATTTGCCAGAGAACAAGCACATCGTCATCGACGCGAAAGTCTCGTTGGTTGCGTACGATCGGTGTGTTTCCGCACAAACCGATGAGGAACGTGCGGCTGCTCTCTTCGATCATGTTACCTCGGTCAAGAAACACATTAAGGAACTGAGTGATAAGGACTATATTTCGCTTGCGGAATTGGACTCGCCGGATTTTACGCTGCTTTTCATGCCAATCGAGTCTTCATTTGGTCTCGCGATCCAGGCTGACAATGAACTCTTCGCTTACGCGTGGGACCGAAAGATAGTGATCGTCAGTCCTTCGACGTTGCTGGCAACTCTGCGTACGATTTCCTCCATCTGGAAGCAGGAGCGCCAAACACGAAACGCGCTGGACATTGCCGATCGTGCGGGCAAGATGTATGACAAGTTTGTCGGTTTCACCGAAGATCTGATCGCTGTAGGCAAAAAGATGGGCGAAGCAAAAACCGGATACGATGATGCAATGCGGAAGCTTTCGACCGGACCCGGAAATCTTGTTCGGCAGTCGGAACAACTCAAGGAGATGGGAGCGAAGGCCACTAAGCAGCTCACAGCCAAGCTATTGGAGCGATCAGGTGATGAAATGCAATCGGAGCCTCTTCTTGCTGCCGCAGGTGGTGAAGTCAAGACGTCAGAGCCAGCTTAGACTCTACTCACGCTCATTATGAATACGGTCTCGCTGATCATTGTGATCGTTGGCTTTATCTTATTTGACCGGATCGTTCGCCATAAGCCGAAAGAGGATCGGCGACCGAAGTAATCGGCGTATTACAGAACTGGCCTCGTCTGCTTAAAGCAGGCGAGGCCAGTTCGTTATTAGTATCTGAATGTTTAGTGGGATACCGATAGCCGTCCGGAGGTCACAATGCCCTGGGATTCGACTCGATAAAGATACACACCGGAGGGCAACAATCGCACATCAGGCGTAAGTGCGTGAGTGCCAGCGGATTGCTCGCCACTCAGCAACGAAAATACCCGGTGCCCAAGCATATCGAATAGATCGATCGTGACGTAACCATCCTTCGCGAGGGAGTAATGAATCGTTTGTGTCACGGCCGTGCTACTGATGGAGGTCATCGATGGAACCGGGGCGGTCGCGACATCGGCGGAGTTGGCAACGTAATCCTTTTGGATCGTGGAGTAATTGCCTGCAAGATCGAGCACGCGGACGGTGGCGTGTGCCGCTTTCGTCCGATCGAGGACGATCAGGTCGAATGAGGACTGGGCCTGACCGTCTCCCTCAACGAACGAGTCTGGCTCTACAATCTTCATGTTGGACATGCTGTCCACTTCAAATTGTGAAAGGCCCGACATGTTCGTCGATTCATCCGAAACATCCACGTGGGTGACGGCCGGATCCGGACTCACCGCTACGACCATCGGTATGAGGGTATCCGCACTTCCGATCGTCGAGACGCCGATCGTCCCGGCATATCCGACGGCTTCATCATAGCTATCGCCATAGACATTCACGGCTACACCACTGTCTGAGGTCACGATGTGCTGCTTCGGGGCCAATCCATTTACTTGATAGATCGCGCAAACGTTATCATCGTAAATTGGACCGGTGAGCTTCGTTCCATCGAGGTTGACGGGTACACCCGAGCGTGCCACAATGGTGACGTGCCAGACATATTGTTGCTGGTTGCCAGTCGCACGGAGAACGTTGAAGATTACCGGCGTCACGAACTGATCGGTGGAATTGACAGCCATCATAAACGGATCATAGTTGCCATTCGTATTGTCAGGCCAGGTGGCACTGTTGGAGTACTGCATGAGCAAAAACGGAGTGGAGCTTGTCCAACTCCCTGCCGTTGCCACGTCGTGCTGGAAATAGTGATCGTTTGGATTGACCAGCGTGTCGAAGACTGACTGGCCAAAGGAATCGGTCCGATAGATGATCTGGTTTGCCGTAGTTCCAATAACCAGGTATGTATCTCCACCCTTTCTACGTGCGAGTGGTGCCGTGTAATAATTAGTGCCCCACGTCCGGGTCGGAGGGATCATCTCGCAAATGTAATCGCAGTAAGGAAAATTACCCGGAATGTTGGCACATTCGGTGGCACCGATCACGCCAATTGGCTTCGAGGAGACAATCGAAGTGCCAGTTACATCGAAGTCATCCATGTTGGTGGCAGCAACAGCCTTATATTGGACCGTCTCGCCGGCATTTAATTGAATGGTGAACGGCAGACCCTTTGGATGGGCAACCGTGGTACCGGTCGAACCACGAAGATCGGTCGAAGGTGTAATACGAACGCTCGTCCCGTCCTGATTCGCAAGCACGACGAATTCGGATGGCATGTCATAAACATAAGAGCCGAATCCTTCATATAGGGAGCCGTAGGAAGCGACGACATAAGACGTCCCCCATCCGATGCTCGGAATCACGTACGTTGCATCCGAAGTGTAGGCTTCGTGCTGATTCAAATCGACGAAGAGAGGGGCATCATCGGACCAAACATGGATCGCTTTGCTCTCGATCACATCGCTAGACTGCATCTCCAGGCTGAGTGGCACATTGAATACCGCCGGAGTGCCAGGTGTCACCGCGACCTGCGTCGTTGTGCCTGCATACGCCACCTTGGCCGTCGTTGGATAGCTGCTCGAGATATATAGCATTATATATTTTGAGCCTGCCCCATCAGGGCCATAATTCTCCGGAAGGGCAACCCAATAATCACGGCTGGTGATCGCTTGGCGGTCACGATGGTGTTGCGTGATTGTAACACCGGAAGGCGTTTGGGCTAATACGACGGAGGGAAGAAAGATGAATCCGAGAAAGAAAGCAATGGAACGCTTCATCGAGCTACCTATTATGATAAATGAAGGTTTATGAATTCAATCTAATAACCAGCAGCCGGGACAAAAGTTACATGATTTACTACTCAATTATTACCTAGGCGTAAATTGTTCGTAACATTGTATGACAAAATAGTACACGATAAATGCCGACTAACCACATTGTGAGGACTTTCGAATCATTCCGGCGCTTCGATGGCATTGCTTTGGCCCTTGGTGGCATGGCACTCATCGCCCTCGCGTTTTTCGTTCAATCCGTCTTAAGTCCGTTCGTTACGGTTGCAATCCTGTTTCTTCTCATGTTCCCGTTTCGCGAGTATCGCGCGGCACGGCGGCTGATGGTTGCTGGCGGAGCGCTTTTTGCCGTTTGGTTCTTTTTCTCGCTCTCCGGTTTACTGGTGCCATTCATCCTTGGAGGCTTGCTGGCATATTTGTTCAATCCGATCGTAACACGCCTTCATGAGTCGCGGAAGATTCCTCGGGCCTGGAGCTCGATCGTGTTCGTCCTACTATTTTGCGCCGTGCTGGTTACCGTGGGATGGATCTTCATCCCAAGCTTGATCGTACAAACGAGAGAATTTATCACACGGCTGACCTTTTTTGTACGCGAGCATTCGGATTCTTTCGATCTACCGCATCTGCGGCGAGTGATGCTGACAATGGGGCTGCCAGAACAATTGGTCGATCGTGTACTGCTCGAACAAGTTGGACCCGAGGTTCGCAAGGCCGTCGCGATCGTGCCTCGGATCATTTTCGATCTTATCACCGGTCTGCCAAGATTTTTGGAGCGTACGCTCAATCTCATTATCGTCCCGATTGCCATGTTCTATTTCCTGAAGGACTGGCCAAAGCTGCGCCCGCTGCTCTTTGAGCTCTTTCCCGTTAAGAATCCTGCACGGCGCGATGCGATCATCGCGGACATGGACCGCGTCCTTTATGGCTTTATTCGCGGACAAGCCACGGTAGCTATTATTATCGGGGCGCTGGGCGCAATTGCCTATTCAATATTAGGAATTCCCTATGCGGGCCTGCTTGGGGTAGTGCTCGCCGTTGCGGAGTTAGTCCCGATCGTCGGAATGATCTTCAGTCTATTCGTCGTCGAACTCGTAATATTCCTCACGATGGTCCTGAACTTCGGTGTGATCGCCAGCGGCATTCTGGTTATTATGGGGCTGCATTTTCTGGAGGCGTATTTTATCGGCCCACGTATCATCGGCGAAGGAATCGGAATTCCACCGATTCTGATGATTCTCGCACTCACCGTCTTTGGCTACTTCCTCGGCCTCCTCGGTCTGCTAATTGCTGTGCCAACGACTGGGATTATTCTGCTTTTCGTCAATGAGTACCGGCGCATGCAAAAGGTTACCTGATGCCGGACGACGAGCTTCATCGCTTATCTACTGAGAGCTCGATCACGCGAAAAGTGGATATACTGCTCGTGACATGCGAATGCCGCGCGATGTAATCATTAACCAACCCAAAATCGGAGAGCCGGCATCCGGATTTTGTAAGGGTGTCCTCAATCACGATTTGCCGCACGGCATATCGCCTGAAATTCTGTAGGAGTCGCCGTTCATAGTTGAGAAATTCAGCACTCCCCGGTTGAGCCAAGGTGACTCCGTGATGATACCAAAGTGCCGGATCGACGGACGGTTTGCGTGCTGCACCATATACTACTGATGCGTCCCCAAAATACCAAAAGGCGCCATCCATGCGTCGCAAAGAATCTGTGAGCTCGGCAAGATCTTGAACAGAAAATCGATAGCCACGATAAACTGGTCCATACATTGCGGCGAGCGGGCCTTGAGTATTCTGGCCCGGCGCCTGTGCCTGAAATTCCTCGCTTGTCAGGAAAAGAGCGGCGCGCGACATATTAAGTCGGACGTGGAAGACTGCGGTATCCGCAAGGACAAGCAGAACAAATACAGCGATCAGAAAGGGATGTGGGCGATAGGATCCTTCACGAGTAAGCGCAATGCGATGAAGGATCCCAGCGCAGATCATCACGAAAGGGATTCCGTTCTCGGGCAGCATATTCGTGAATGCGACAAAAAGAATCCCAATGACAATCAACCCCTGAAGAAAGAATATCCTCTGAGAACGAGGAGGGGTAGCCAATCCATTTCTTCGCACCTTACAAAAATGATTGAGAAGGACGACTTCGATCATAGCGATCGTTACAACGTGCCAGATCGCGAGTGAAGCGATGGCGAGAAGAATGCAGAGCGAGAATGTGAGAGCGACCGTCCATGGGATTCGTCCCGCAGACGTGCGTTTCACGAAGTACCACGCCGCAATTCCGGTTACTGCAATGATCGGAAGTGCCAGTGGCAATACATCCCGCCCAAATGCTATGAATTGCCTTCGGCTTAGAAGCGTCAGGAGTCGATCGAATCCTAGGGAGCCCGGAAGAGTAAAGAAGTAGAAATAGAATAAGCGCCAATCAATCCGATAAGCGAACGCCAAAATTAAAAGCCCCAAGAGCGAGAACACCGTGCCAACAGTCAACCAGAGCAATGTTTGCCACTTCCGCCGTGACAGCCCATCAGCGAATATCAGTAAAGCAAAGAATGCAGCGGGAATCTGTTTGCTCAGGTAGCCGAGCAGGAGCAATGGAGGAATAGTGACCAGCAACACAACCCTAATGTTAGCATTAGAGACTCTCTCGGAACGAAGATAACATGCGAGCGTGACAAATCCGAAGAAAAAAGAATGCTGCTCCATATATGGAACACCTTGTGGCACAAACAAATAGAAGGTACTCAACGCGGCGTAGATGACCGCCCATACACGAGATACTTCGAACGCTCGAAGGATAGCGAACGCCACAATCCCAAATATCCCGTTGAGTAATGCGGCATGTAAAACATAGCTCGACCAGGAGATACCGCAGAGATCGAAAAAGACGGCTTGCATCGCGCTCGGAACAATGCCGGATGGCAATGTGAAATCCCGAAATGGGATTTGGCCGGAGAGGATTCTCCATCCTCCATCGAAGATAATTGACTGGTTCGATGGGAGGAAACCGATTCTGCCATACCAGAAAACCAGCGCCCCGCCGATTACAAATAGAAACACGAGTGCCAAAATAAGTCGAATGCGGGAGGGAAGCGCGAGTGGCATGCTGTGGTGTTAGTTCGGTGCAGACCATACAAATATACTTGCTTGTCACCTCAGCACCGTATCTTTGCACCCGTGACATTAAACGATATAATAACCGTCCGAGAAAAGTTGCTGGCCGATTTGGATGCAATCGGCGCGGCGGATCAACTCGAATCATACAAGCTCGCCCATTTGACGCGAAAGGGGACGATCGCCGCCATGTTCGACGATCTCCGCTCAGTATCCAAAGAAGAGAAGCCGATTGCCGGCAAGGAGCTTAATTCGCTCCGGCAGCAGATCGAGGAGCGATTCAAAGAAAAGGAAGCCTTGTATCTTGGTGGTGCTGGCCCCGGCGCACTTAGTGGGATCGACCTCACGATGCCTGCGCGGGCGGTCTCGGTCTCGGCGGCCGGACACGAGCATCCGCTGATGAAGACGCTGAACGAAATGGTCTCGATCTTCGAGCGAATGGGTTTTGCGGTTGAATACGGCCCCGAAGTTGAGGACGACGAGCATAACTTTGGCAAGTTGAATTTTGCGCCCGATCATCCGGCGCGAGATATGCAGGATACATTCTTTGTCAAGTCTTCCGCAGGTGCGGATGGAGCACCACTGTTATTGCGCACGCACACATCTCCCGTGCAGATCCGATTGATGGAGCGGCAGAAGCCGCCGATCCGTGCCATCATGCCAGGTCGGGTGTATCGCAATGAAGCCATCAGTGCGCGGAGTGGAGTGGCGTTCTTTATGATGGAAGGTCTCGTGGTCGGACCGGGCGTTAGCATGGCCGATCTCAAAGGAGTGCTGCTTTCATTCGCGCGACAATTCTTTGGCTCCGATGCGAAGATCCGTCTACGCCCGAGCTTTTTTCCGTTCACAGAGCCGAGCGCCGAAGTCGATGTGAGCTGTTACATTTGTGGCGGCAAGGGCTGCCGCGTATGCAAGAATTCTGGCTGGCTCGAAATATTAGGGGCCGGCATGGTACATCCGAACGTGCTCAAAGCCTGCAACATCGACCCGGAAATCTACACTGGATATGCGTTTGGTATTGGTATTGACCGGACGGCGATGATGCGATACGGGGTCAGCGATATTCGGGATTTCTTCGAAAATGACCTCCGTTTCCTCGAGCAGTTCTAACATGTCTCGTTCGTTCGTGTCGATGTGCCGAAATTTTGTTCTGCTGGTGAGCCCAGTGGGATGTGATTGATACTGGTTTGGCTTGTTTATACGAATATGGGCATGGGTTGAAATGATGCCCCCAGTCGATTTCCATAGATAATCAATGATGACACCGAAACTCATTCACCTTGCCCCTATTCTATTTGTCGCGCTGGTGCTCTGCATCGGTTGTTCCTCATCGCCGGATCCGAATCAGGGTGGTGCTGGGCAGAATTTGACGGGTGCACTCAGCACGCCATTGAACATCGATTTCGGATCGATACCGGAAGGAACGACGAAGGATACGCTGATCACATTCAAGAACACTACGCATGCACCGCTCACCATTCGAAGCCAGACCGTTTCGCCTTCATGCTTTACAGTCGATGGGCTGACGACCATTCCAGCGGATTCCGCGCGCGGCCTGCTTTTTCACTTCGAGCCATCTGATACGATCGATTATGCTGGCTCCGATAGCATTTCGGTAGTTGGTCAGTTCGGGGCGAAGATCATTTTGCACGGCAAGGGATTGCCTCCAAAACACTATCTATATGCCGGCACGATCACCGGCGCCGTGTTTCGCTCGGGAGATAGCGGCTCAACCTGGTTGCAGATGGGCGTGCTCGATACAGCATTTATCGTTTTGGGAATCGCGACTCTTGGGGGCGAGGTCTTCGCCGGCACACACAATGAAGGTGTTCTTCGATCGAAGGATGGTGGTCTAACATGGAAGCCGGTGAATTCTGGGCTCACGGATCACATGATTTATGGACTGGCCGCAATCGGTAAGATCCTCTATGCCGGTACTGCCTATGCAGGTGCGTTTCGTTCTAGCGATCTCGGGACCACGTGGACGCACGTGGATGGTTTGTCGGCTACGTTCATTGGAAATTTCGTGCAAGTTGGGTCGGCGATCTTCGTCGGGACTGGTGCGGAAGGACTGCTTTGCTCGCAAGATAATGGTGAAACCTGGGCCGGGACAAACTACCCGGCGCAACGGGTCCGATCCCTTGCTGTCGTTGGGACGACTCTCTTCGCGGCAAGTGTCAGCGATGTTTATCGGTCCCCGGACAATGGAGCGAGTTGGACAATGATCGACAATGGACTCTCCAAGAGTTCTCCTGATGTCGGAGCGCTTGCGGCAAATGGCTCCGATCTTTATGCGGGAGGTTCCTACCTTTACCACTCCACCGATAATGGTGACAGTTGGATAACAATGTCGAATCCCACACATTTTTCTGTGTATATGTGCATCGCACCGTATGGCTCGCAATTGATTGTCGGTGGAAACGGTGGCATCTGCAGGTCCAGCGACAATGGAGCCACGTGGACTACGCTTACAGGAGCGATTTCGACAAATACAGTAACTGCCATCGGACTGCAATGAACGGTATGCCTGGTTCCGCAATAATCGGAGACTCCTTGTTTGCCTCAACATACGGAGGTGTTCTCCGCTCAACGGACAACGGGCCGACCTCGCGGGCCGCTCAGTCCATGCCGTCTTTCTCAAGTAACCAATCGATCTTGTGAGAGTAGTCAATCTTTTGAGAAAACCCAACAGGGCCGCAGTGCTATTACTAACGCTGCTGCTTTGCGCTGGGAGTGGCTGCGCACCTACGTGTGATGTCGCCGGCGCTGGAAGCGGCGTTCCAGTTGGGCATCAAGACAACTCCGGTGGCTCGCGCGGAGGATTCAAGTTTCTATTTGCTGCTGCGACGGATGGGACTGGAAGACAGGGGGCGATCTTCCGCTCGACCGATTCCGGAAAGACTTGGCAATCGGTTGCTGGCACGCCCCCACCGACATTAACTTGCTTCGCGGCCAATGACACCTATGTCTTCGCGCCGACGGTGCAAGGGCTGCTCCGGTCGGCCGATGATGGTGTGACGTGGTCCAATACAGCTCTACTTAGTGGAAATGAAGTGCTTGGCGTGACGGCGGTTGGTGGCTACGTCATAGCGGCGACCGATTACGGCATCTGGCGTTCGACGAATAACGGCGATAGCTGGACACGGGTATACGACCCTGGGTACGGCAACTTCGCCACCAATGGACGAGACATCCTGGCCAGTAATCCGGGCCTCGGAGTTATCTATTCACGGGATACTGGCCGAACGTGGACCGAGGTAGCAAGCACGATTCAGACTCGGGAAGTTAACGGCGTTGTGTTCGATAGTATCTATATGTATGCTGGCACATACCAGTATGGGATCTATCGATCCAGCAATCGTGGAAGTACCTGGCAGCAAATGCCACTGACATCCTACCCGTACTTTTACGGGCTTGCCACAATGGGTGACACCCTGTTTGCGGCCAGCGATCGCGGTCTCCTTCGATCCACGGATTTCGGATACTTCTGGACGCCGTTGGGGTTCAATAACTCATATACGCAGAGTGTACTCGCCATCAGCCGCCCATACATTTTTGTCGGTACCTTCGGCTATGGAGTGAGTATGACGTCGGACCAAGGGAAGACGTGGAGTACACTCGATACAGGTCTGACCTATAATGTCGTGTATGGATTGGGGATGAAGTAATAATAGACCGTCATGAGAAAAAAAATGTCGCTCGCAAATCTTCTTGCCGGTACCCTGCTATTCGCCGCGTCTTCGATTTCCGGTTGCAATTGCTCGTCGGATCCGAATAGCGGTGGCTCAGGCAATGGTAATGGCGGAGGCGCGTTTACGGGTGTATCGTATCTGTTCGCTGGTACGGACAAAGGCGTGTATCGTTCGAGCGACCAGGGTTCGAATTGGTCGCTCGTCTCCACGCAACCGACGGGCAGGGCCATGATGTGCTTTGTTACCAACGGCAAGTATCTTTATGGTGGCAGCACCGGCTTAGGCACGTTCGTCTCCACTGATAGCGGTATGACGTGGCAATCGACTTGCCCAGGTATCCAGACTGAGTATGTTTATGGCCTCGGCATGTTTGGCCCATTTGTCCTTGCCGGCACGGGCGGTTTGGGCGTGTGGCGCTCCTCCGACAACGGTGCAAACTGGCAGGTGTGGCAGTCTGGCCTTAGCCTCGGTGGGCCATACAACTCCAATCTCTCGTCGTTTGCCTCGATCGGGAGTTCGCTCTTTGTCGCGATGCAGACAGGCGGGTCGTGCTTTCGTTCGAACGATTCGGGACTCAACTGGGCGCTTGCGAACAATGGTCTCAATAGCCAGGGCGCATTCCAAATCCTGGCGATCGACACCATACTATATGCGGGCACGCCAGACGGCATATATCGGTCTAGTGACAAGGGTGGCTCGTGGCGACCCTCGAATGCAGGGATACAATCTCAACTCGTGCTTACGCTGCAACAGCATGGCTCGACCCTCTTCGCTGGGACGAATGCGAATGGGCTGTTTCGCTCGACCGACCTTGGTGCAAGTTGGGCGTCAGTGCATGGAGTGCCATCTTCCGTTCGCGCTCTTTTGGTGAGGGGTAACTCGATCTTTGCCGGCGGGATGGATAGTGTGGTGTATCGCTCCACGGATGATGGAGTCTCGTGGGCACATGGGAATGTTTTTCCCGGCATCCAAGGTGTCTATTCGCTTGGTGCCCAGTAGTAATTCAACTCTTTCATTCTTTGCTCATGCTCATGCGAGTTCTGCTTACCGTGACTGTCGTGGCGCTCCTTTCTCAAGGCTGCTCGCCTGTCTGTACCGTTCCGGATGCGGAAACGAACCTAATGATCCCAACAAGCGGACCTGGCTTCCGATATGTTTTTGCTGGTACGAACAGTGGAGTGTTTCGCTCGACGGATTCGGGAGCAACATGGCACGTCATGACTACCCCCGCAAAGACATTCGCCGCGGGCTTTGCCGTGGGTGGCAACAATCTATATGTAGCCACCAACTATGGTGTATTGCGTTCGATCGATGACGGACTTAATTGGGTGACTACCGGCGCCCTCCCTGGAACGGGGACGGAATCAGTGTACATATATGGTCCCTACCTTTTCGCTGGCACGCCGTCAAATGGTGTTTGCCGTTCTTCCGACTATGGCCAAACGTGGACACGATTCTTTTTAGGGGGCTTCCGGTGCTTCGCGAGCAAAGGACGCGATCTGATTGCCGGGACCGACGATGAAGGGTTCATTCTCTCGACTGATTCAGGTGCGAATTGGCAGCCATTCAATAATGGCTTGCCGACCATGAGTATTAGTGGAGTTGCAATCCAGGGCACGTATTTCATCGCTGGGACGGACAACCTGGGTCTGCTTCGGTCGTACGATCGGGGACTTACGTGGCATAGCATGGATCCGGGCACACCATATATCTCAACGATCTGGTCGAACGGCAACACGATGATCGCCGGAACGGACCGAGCTACCATACGCTCAACCGATGCGGGCCAGACATGGCAATACCTTGGCGATGCGTTTAGTGGAGTCGCTTCCTCGATCGCAGTAAGCGGGTCATTCATCTTTGAAGCTACGCGTGCAGGTGGCGTGAAACGGAGCACCGACGCAGGCGTGACATGGGAGAAGATCGACACTGGACTTACCGAATCATACATCTACGGGATCGGACTGAAATGAAAAACCATATGAGCCTCTCGTCTCTCGTTTTGACCGCTTGCCTGTTTGCAGCGGGATGTTCGTCTTCCACGGAAACGACACCGGGGGGCTCGACGAACGGTAGCACGCACCCGGCAGGATTGAGCGTCCCCAAGATGATCGACTTTGGTACAGTCCAGGTGGGGAGTTCGATGGACACGACGATCGTCTATCGCGATACGGGCTCGGTCGCTCTCGCGATTACTGGGCAGAGTATTGCACCGGAGGTCTTTACGACTCCCGATTCGCTCACGTTCTCAATACCGGGCGGGTCATCGCGGAGTGTTCGGTTTCACTTCATGCCGTCAGATGCTAACGATTACTATGGCTACGACAGCATTCGCACGGATGCAAAGACCTCAGATGGCAGACCGGTGAGCGTTATTGTTACTCTTCATGGGAAGGGCATCGCCACACCACCACCTCCTCCTCCAGGCATAACGCAGCCAGGCCTCGGAAGCATATTCATCTTTGCCGATAGCGGCTCGTCAGTGCCAGACACCGAGCGAATCGTTGCCCAGCACCTCAATCAATTCGGCAAGTCGGACGTCACGAGTTATGCTGCCGGAAGTTTGACAAGATATGCAAAATACGAGATCAACGGCGATTGGAGCGTCTATGAAGACAACAGGGAATCGGGGCTTTGGGATGGATTTGCCCGAAAGAGCCTCTGGAAGACCTATCCAATCGGATCGCAGGCAACGAACACTTACACTGTTTTCGATTCGAGCTACTCCAACGCGCAGGGGCTGATTCAAGGGACTCTGACCGAGAAGTATCAATACATCCAGACGGAAGAATTAGCGGTCGCAGGCGTAGCCGTGCACTGCATACTTATCCGTTACACCATGACGCAGAGCGTCACGAACGATAATTGGCAGGAAGTCCGAACGCTCTGGTATGCGCCCGCACTTGGTTGGGTCGTTCGGGATGAAGGGCATTACACCAATATCACCACCAACCAGCAAAGCTACTCCTTCCGAATGTTGAAGTCCTTCATTTTGAAGTAAGGAGTAATGCGTTGAATTCGTCGCGGAGCTTCCGAAGGTTTCGGTGAGAACTAAACTTTTCGTCCCAAGCTTCCTCTAATGAGTTTTCGAATCTATTTGTATTTCGTATGCGTCCCCGAACTTCAATCGCTTTTTCCTGTCTTCTGATGATCGTGGTGATTGCGGGCTGCTCAAGTAGTGCAGTCTCTCCGCCGGCCGTCACACGGACATTCACACTCTCCGCCGGATCGATCGATTTTGGATCGTCGCGCGAGGGATTGTGCACGGACACGCTGCATGGCATTCCAAAAGAAACCATTCTTACGATACAAAACACCGGTAGTGACACGCTCCGCATTGACTCCGTCACGAGTCAATCGGCCTCGTTTAGCGTGCTCTTTTCGTCATCGAAAGTTGCTCCGGGCGATACCGGTTCGATTCGAATCCGATTCTGCCCCACGACATTGGGAAGCGCCAGTAGCAGCGTAACCATGACCGATAATTCAACCAACGGAAATACTACCATCATCGGGATGATGGGCAATGGTGTTCGTTACTATCCGATGGTTGGATCCTATTTTACGTATGATTTCCAGCAGGTTGACACAGGCATGCACCCTATCGGAAGTCCACAAACAACAACGGTCAATATTATCGCAAGTGGGATTACGTATCAAGGCAAAACGAATGTTGAGCTGACATCTGACTCTACCTATTTCAAGATTGAGGACAATGGCGATTTGAGTATATGGAGCCTGGGATTTCCGACCTACCCTGCGACGGTCCTTGTTGACAGTGGCTGGCTGACACTTCCGGTTCAGACTCAAGGTCAGAATCTCCAGCTTCTGACCGACGATCGTAACTTCACTGACAGTGCGGGTGAGTCAATTGCGATGCATGTCAGAGATTCCGCCAGTTATATTGGCATGAGCTCTCTCGCCGTCGGTAGCCGGCAGTATTCGGCCATCGAAGTGCGTCTCACGGAATTGGCCTCATATGCCTCTGGCAAGGGTGAGCTTGGAATCTTCCGGGCATTTGACGGGTACTTTAGTCCCGAGATCGGTTTTGTGATTCAACAAGCAAGATTCGGAGGATCAGAAGTCATCGCAGGTAAAAGGGTCATTCAAAAGAAGGGATCGGGAGATTTTCGCAAGCTGAGGGCCTTCACGCTCAGATAGATTTGAGGACTGACAAGTATATGAGAATTCAACGGATTGCTTTGGTCGCGTCGTTTTTGGTTGTGGGTGGGATGTGGTGGAGTGGCTGTTCCTCCTCGACTGGTCCGGCAACATCTTCACGTGCCGGCACGCTCGTGCTGCCAACGACCATCGATTTTGGCGCAATGAGTGTCGGCCAGCTCCGTGACACCTTGGTGCCGTTTCAGAATACCGGTGGGGACTCATTGACGATTACCTCCGATGGCCGGAGCTCCGCGGATGAACTCGATACAAATTTCTTCAATCCGGTTGGAATTGGAGCCTATGGTTTTCGAGCAATGCACGTGCAATTCCAGCCTCTCGCGACTGGCCTTCGAACGGTACATGACACCATCCACTATTCCGTTGGTGGCAACGGGGCGCTGGCAGTCATGACGATTACCGCGAATGCAGAGGGGAGCGGCAACACTGGTGGTGGGACTGGTAGTCTCTTCGTCCCGGCAACCGTTGATTTTGGCATTCTGCCTGTCGGCGCCTGGCACGACACGACGATCGTGATTGCTAATAATGGGACCGTGGCGCTCACGATTACTTCGAGCAGTCTGATGAATGGTTCGGAAGCCAGAGACATGAGTTTCGCAGTCCCAATGACGTTGCAACCTGGGAGCTATCAGATTATTCACGTACAATTTAATCCGAATTCGATAGGCGTTCATGTCCATACAGATTCCATCCGCTATACGACTAATGGGACTAACGCCATCGCAACTATTGTCTATCGTGGACAAGGTGCAAACACGGGTGGTGGCACAGGCGGTGGCACCGGCGGCGGCGCAATTCCAGGACCGGGCAGCACCTTCACGTATGACACATGGCAAGTCGATACCAACGGCAATTCGAGCACGCATTCCGATTCGACTTATTCCATTGTCAGTAATTCCCTGGCATTTTCCGGCAAGACGAACGTGCTTGAAATGAGAGGGCCGGACGGCTCCCTGAGCTACTATCACGTGGAAACGAACGGAGACGTTTCGACCTATCTCGATCTGAGTCAGTTTGGGCTTCCGATCCCAGTCACTGCGAGTTGGTACACCATTCCGTTAGCAAGCCACAAAGAGATTACCCAGATTATCGATTCGGCGCAAGGCTTCGTGCTGAGTTCCGACGCGAAGTACCTTGCGTCGCCATCGGTCAGCGCTGCGAACCAGACCTTCGCAACGCAGCAAGGTTCGTTGAGCTTCACGGCATCGTATCAACTCGGACCAATCGCATTGCCACTCGGATCGCTCACCACGACGATCTGGTACGTGCCCTCGATCAAGTTCTACGCGAAGCGGATGGATGCACAATCAACGATCAGCGGTCTCGGCGGTACGGCGAAGAGTTCGTCTTCGAATTACCTCCTAAAGTCGCTTCAGGTAAGGTAGTGTAACAGGCAGGGGCACGCCACCCTCGGCGTGTCCCGCCAATCAACTCGTGGCTAACCCGCGCCTGGGCGCTTCACTCGTCGCGAAGATATTCTCGCGTACGATCTTCGCCAGCACATCGACAGCAGTGTCCACCTCATCGAGCGTGTTATAGAGATAGAAGCTGAGTCGGCAGCTTCCTTCGAGCATGAGCGCACGGTGTGCGAGACTGGCGCAATGGCACCCTGCGCGGGATTCCACGTCGAATTCGTTAAGCGCGTCAGCCAGATCGTATGGGCTGCGACCTTCGACATTGAACGCCACCAGTGACGTTCGTTTGGAGGCATCTAGTGGTCCATAGATTGTAATTCCTGGAATCGTCTTCATCCGCTCTAACGCACGTTCGGCCAGTGAACGAGTATATGCGGAAATCCGGCCCATTGCCTCGCGAACCGCTTCACGCTCGATCGGCTTGCCCGTCATAAAATATAGATCCTCTTCAGGACTCAAGGCGAGATCGAGCAAGATCCGAAGCGCCTGTGCAGATGCGATTGCGCCAAGGATATTCGGCGTGCCTGCACTGAATTTCCACGGCAGGTAATTATACTCGACGCTATCGACGGCTACTTCTTCGCTGAGGACCATGTCGCCCCCATAGAGGAACGGCGGCATCTGTTCGAGCAAGTTGTACTTCCCGTATAGAACCCCGACGCCAAATGGCGCAAGGACTTTGTGGAAGGAGAAAGACAAGAAATCCACATCGAGCGCTTCAACATCAACGTAGGTGCTTGGTACTAATTGGGCACCATCGATCAGCACATAGCTTCCGCTTGTGCCGTGAGGTTGGTTGTAATCGCTCGCGTGCGCAAGCTCCGTGATCCGTTTGACCGGATTCTTCGTGCCGAAGAAGTTGGAAGCGCCGCTCACCGCGACGAGCTTCGTCCGGTCATCAATTTGTGCGGCCAGATCTTCCATATCAAGTTCACCCGTGCGGGGATCGAAATCGACAACGCGCACTTCGATTGTACGGCCAAACTTTGGAAGAATCTCGCGGGCCAAACCATACCACGGCACGTAATTGGAGTTGTGCTCCATCATCGTAGTCACGATATTGTCGCCATCGCGAAATTCCGTCATGAGTGAATACATGACGGCGTTGTGCGCTTCGGTTGCATTTCGGAAGAGTGCAATATTGCTCGCGCTCTTTGCACCAAGGAATGCAGCGATCGTATCATAGGCCTCCTCGAAGAGATGTGTCATCGTCTTGGAGGCCGAGGATTGTCCACGATGGACATTCTCGTAGTCCGGAGCGAGCGCACGATAGAGATCCGCGAGTTTGGCGGGCGGCTGCGTACTGGCGGCGTTATTGGTTACAATTCGGCCTTTGGCGATAGACGGAAAGTGCTTCCGAATCGCGGCGACATCAAGCGTACACTCTGTTTCAATCACGCGAGCTAAAGTCTCCAGAATAACTGAACGTTCCCGTGGGGAATTGAAGAAGGGCGAGCCGATAAACTCCCGTCGGAATCTGGCTATTTCTTATGCTGCAGGTCCTGCGCCCACTTGAGATTGTCCTTTGCCATTTGATTATTTGGATCGAGGCGGAGGGCCTCTTCACCAGCTTTTTCGGCCTTCCAGTAAATCCCAAGTGCGTTATACGCGGCGCAAATATTAACGTAAGCGATCGCGATATTCGGTTCGATCTGGAGAGCCGCCTTGCAGTCAGCGATACATTTATCATAATACCCATTTTGGTAGTCCTCCATACTGCGCTTGAGGAAGCCCTCCACGGTCGTTGGTTCAGGTGCGGCTGGTATTTCGCTGCGCAACTTGGCAACGTGATCCTCAATCTGCTTTTGCTGGACAGGGTTAGGATAGTGGCTGAAGTAAATACTCTTCAACTCGGAGTATGTCGAATCGATGACACCGAGCTTCTGCTGCGGCATCACGTTCGCAATATAGTCCGGAATCAGGCTTGGATAATCTGGGATATAGGTCTTCAGATTACCGGCCGCTTTGAAGCGGCGGTTCAATTCCGAAAACAAGGCGGTGTCCACGTTCACAACGGTTGCGGTTTGCCAAACGCCGGGACCGGGCACGGCGAAATAGGCGACGTTCAAGAATTTCTGAGTGGGTGGCTCGCTCGAGAATGTGATAGCGCCAAATTTGAAGTGGACGCCCCGTTCGTGCAGATAGCTCATTGGAGCTGATTTCTCATGCCCGATCGGGCCGCGTTTTACGAGTGGCATGTGCGCCACGAAGCTATCGCATAACCCCATCTGGTCGATGCAATGCGAAAATTTTGCGTAGTACGTGATCATGTTCATGGCTGCGGGGCCCATCACGCTGACGGGCAATCCCCGAAAGAATGGCTCGTAGTACCGGCCAACATCCGAGTAGGCTTGCATGAGGCTAATGGGCTTGCCGTAGCTTTGGAATCGATTGGCGGTATAAAAGTATCGCTCATCGGCAATGTAGGTGGGGTGGTCTTCGTCCACCACACTCATCGTCCACTGCGTGGCTTGATCGGGGGTTGGGTTCATCGGCTTATCCGGCCGCAATCCTTCGAATATGAGTAGAGTCGCAAGCACGGCAGCAATGGGCCACTGGTATTTGCGAAAAAGGGAGTCTCGGCCGAGCGATCGCTCGATGATAAAATACGCAAGTGGCAGGATCGGGACAATGAACCGGCCAAACATGAAATCCCCGCCGACTTTCGCGACATACACGAATAGATAGATGAGAGTGAACACAGCCGCCCCGAAGACAGGAGAACCGATAGGATTGGAATCGTGGCCAACCGCCACGGTGGATTCTTCCATGTCTGCACGATGCTTCTTCGTAAATGCTACTCTCAGATAAACGAAGAAGGGAAGCAAGATGACTGCGATCGTTGCCGACCAATACACCTTGACGAAGAGGGAGATATAGTAAAAGCCCTCCTCGAAATAATTCAAGCCTCCAGATTTTTGGTAGTACGTGTTCGGAAAAATGCTTCCGTAGTAGCCGCGTTTCCAAATCAAGTATGGCAGGCCGAGCAGCAGCGAGGGAGCAATGAGCAGCAATAGACTCCGATTCCTGACCTTCGCGGTGGCCTTGGTCATTCTCAGTTTCAGGAAGAGGAGCGCTATCGCGGTCACTGTGAATAGCGCACCATCGGGACGAGTCAGCGTGGTCAGGATGAGCGTAACTCCAACCGAAAGAAGCCGCCAGTTCTCAGGGAGCTTCGAGTAGAACCACAGGTAGAACGCGAGCGAAATGAGGAAGGTAAACAGGGATGTCTCAAGCCCGCCGGTTGCAAAGGCGGCAGCTTCTCTGTTGAGACCCAGCAACAGGGCCGCAAGTGGGAGAAATACACGACCGGGACTTGGGGAGCGGTCGTTTTCCACTTTCGCAATGCGTAGGTATATCAGCAACGTGCCTGCGAAGGCGGCAATGCCCAGCCACTCGCCAGCATCCACCAGGTCGGCTCCGAACCATCCGGCGATCGATAGAATGACAAACCAAAGAAAGTCGGTATAGCCTTCTACACGCTCTCCCGCGTTATAAACGGGACCTAGCCCCGCGAGAAAATTTTCGACATAGCGAAATGTGATGAAGGCATCGTCCGATACCCATTTCAGATCGATGGCATGATATAGTCCAATTGCCAGAACTGCTAAACCGGTCAGCAGGCCGATCCAGGAGGCTGACATGTCGCTTTGCTCAGGCACTGAAACCGAAGGTGGGGTTGGGGACAATTCCGTCTTCATAGCAGGCACGGCTAACGAATGGGTATCGATAGAAGTTTTTGGCCGGGTGTGAGTCTTCTGAATCTTCCCCCTGCTTTCAAGGAGGGGGTGGTGGTTGTTCAACGATCATCCCGCATCCGCCGGCCCGTGGCCACTTGTTTCGTATTTTTGGAGAAATGCGCATATCCCTCAACTGGCTTTCCGAGTATATCAGCGTGCCGTTCATCGTGGGCGATGGACCCGTGGAACTGTCCGATCGGCTTACAATGCTCGGCATTGAAGTCGAGGCCATCGAGCGGCCGGCAGAGAAGATGGCGAAGGTGGTTGTCGGCGAGGTGCTCGAAGTCACGCCGCACCCGAACGCCGATAAGTTACGGTTAGCGAAGGTCAATATTGGCGCTGCAGAGCCGCTCCGCATTGTCTGCGGAGCGCCGAATGTTCGGGCTGGGCTCAAAGTACCAGTCGCGCTTATCGGCGCCGATCTCGGCGAGGGATTCGTGATCAAAAAGTCGAAGATACGCGGCGAAACGAGTGAAGGCATGATCTGCTCCGAACGCGAGCTTGGCATTTCGAACAAGCACGAAGGCATATGGGAGTTGCCGCTGGAGTTCGAGACCGGGGCGCCACTTGCCACTGCGCTCGGGTTGGAAGATGTGATTTTCGAGATTGGCATCACGCCGAACCGTGCCGATTGCCTGAGTCACATCGGGATCGCCCGGGAGATTCGAGCAATTACCGGAGAAATGCTGCAACTCCCAGAAATTAAAATCGCACCCACTGGTGGCGAAATTGCTGGTCAGGTCCGCATTTCGCTGCCCGAACCGGAGCTATGTCCGCGATATGTCGCGAAGCTCGTGCGCGGCGTGACCATTGCGCCATCGCCCGATTGGCTCAAGCGTCGCTTAGAAGCCGTTGGCCTTCGTCCGATCAATAACGTCGTGGATGTGACGAATTTTGTACTGATGGAGTATGGCCATCCGCTGCACGCCTTCGATTTCGATGTGGTAGAGTCGGGACAAATCGTCGTCCGAACCGCGAAGGGATTTGCGGATGAGTATGTCACACTCGATGGCAAAACGCGCAAGCTCCCGCCGGGCGCGCTGCTGATTACCGATGGGAAGAAGCCGCTTGGCATCGCCGGCATTATGGGTGGCGAGAACTCGGAGATTCGGGACACCACGCGCAACGTCCTGATCGAGTCTGCTTATTTCCAGCCGGCGAGCATTCGGAGGACGGCAAAGGCACTTGGCCTTTCGACCGATGCATCCTATCGCTTCGAGCGCGGTACTGATTTCGATGTGTTACGAGCGGCCGCGGAGCGCGCAGCACAGATGATCGTAGAGCTTGGTGGCGGCGAAGCGGTAGGTGGACTGGTCGACGAGTATCCCGCTCCGATCGCGCGAAAGGAATTTCGATTCCGACCCGCACGCGCGAATATGTTGATCGGAATGCCAACACCCGAAGCAAGAATACGCGAGATTTTTGCGCGGCTCGATATTGAAATTGCCAGTGCGCGACAGGACGAGTGGACACTTCGCTCGCCATCGTACCGAATCGATCTTGAACGCGAGGAAGACGCGATCGAGGAAGTTGCGAGACTGGTTGGCTATGACGAAATTCCGACGAGCGCGTTCGAGGGCGCTCCACTTGGTATGGCACGTGAGCCGTTGAGTCTCCGAGAGTTCGATGAGTTGCTCCGCTCCACGTTAATTGCACTCGGAGCGACCGAATGCGTATCTGTGCCGATCATCGCGCGGGCCGATGCCGCTCGATTCGATCCGGCGCCAGTGGCGCTGCTCAATCCACTGAATGCCGAGCGCGATCACATGCGAACGAGTATTGCGATCAACTTGCTGGATGCAGCGCGCGTCAGTGAGCGCTTTGGGGCTGGTGGCGGCCGCATCTTCGAGGTTGGAAATGTTTTTTCCTACGCCACGAAGCCGCAACAATTAGGACACGTGCTCGAAAAGACGCAAATCGGATTGCTCCTCTTTGGCGAGCAGGTTGCGAAATCGGCATACAACGCACAGGCAATCGCCTCCGACATCTTCGCCGTGAAGGGTCTGGTGAATCTGCTGCTCACCCGATGCGGTCTGCCGCAGCCAGCATTTCGACCGGCTGATGTGAGCTATCTGCATCGGGGCGAGTCCCTCGAAGTATCGGCTGGAGGAAAGATTGTCGGTACTATCGGGAAGCTTGATGCTGCCATTGCCAAGCAATATGATTTGCGACACGACGCATATTTGGCGCTGCTGGATCATCCGGTGATTTACGAACTTGCCCGCTCGGCGCGCGCGGAGCCCAAGCACGTCAAGCCGCTTCCGAAATATCCATCCATGGAGCGTGACATCGCGCTCGTGCTGGATCGCGGCATAGCGGCGCAGACTGTCGAATCCGCGATTCAACAGGCGGCGCCGGGCCTGCTCATCGAGAGCATCCGTCTATTCGATGAGTTTCAGTCCAAAGAGATGAAGGGGGCCAGAGAGCGGAGTCTTGCATTTCATTTGGTTTTCCGGTCGACCGAGCGCACGCTGGAAGAAAAAGAGGTGGACGAGATAACGCATTCGATAATAAAGCACTTAGAGGGAGAACTTCATGCGCGACTTCGTGCTTAAGGGGTAGAGAAACTGCGTCTCCATGACTCCTGTCGAATCCCATAGTATGACTTTAAGCGTGGCATTGAATGCCAACCGCGAACAACTTGCGCGCGCCTTAGCACGCTTGGAACGGCTCACTCGCGATGCCATCGAGACGATTACGCATCAGCGTCAGGAAAAGCACCAACTGGAGCGGCGGCTCTCAGACCTTACCAAGCTGGTCGAGCAGGAACGCTCGAACTTCCAGCAGCGCGAGTCGCTCCTGAGCAGTGCCAAAAGCGAGACCGAGGAGCGAGCAAAAGCCTTTACCGAGCTGAGTGCCCGCTTGAATGAGCAGGAGCGATTGCTCGCCCAGCAGCTCGAGACCATTGGCCGTCTCGAATCCGACCTGGACACCCGGGCCATGCAAATCCGCGAGCAGGAGTCGGCTGAAGCAGCATGGAGGCATGAGCTGGAGGAGTGGAGTGGAAAGGTCGAACGGCTCGAGGCGCGCTTGGCGGAGACCACCGCGGAGCGCGATGAGATCAAGAAACAATTTTACGAGCGTGAGCGGGAGGATGCGCAGTACGTGGTGCGATTGAGTCAGGAGGACCGAACGCGCGCTGCCAAAGCGGTCGATGCTCTGATTGATCAGCTTTCCATTCTCGAAACGCGAATCACACTGACCCAGGAATGAATACCCTCGCCTTTTCAAGGAGGGGGAAGGGGGTGGTTAATCTTTAAGTACGATCATGGCACAAACGATCAAGGTCACAATTCTGGGGACAGACTATCCGCTCCGCTCCAACGATGAAGCGCTGACACGGCAGTTGGCCGCCGATGTCGATGCCGAAATTCGCGAGTTGCAGGCAAAGCTGCCCTCACAATCCACGACGACGCTGGCGGTGCTGAGCGCGCTGAATTTTGCAGAACATGCCGCGCACGCCGGAGAAAACGAGCACCGAGAGCTCGAGCGTCTCACCAGCGAGATCGAGACCATGGCCGCCGGACTCGAGCGCGCACTCGAAGAACGATAAATCCGTCAGATTTACCGCTCGATTGAGATGCTGCGGGTTTGTGCGTAGCCGTTCGAGAGCATGCGAAGATAATACAATCCCGGCGGAAGCCCTGCGACATCAAGCGTGAAGCTATCGCGTGCGGATGTCGCGCGCATGTTCTGTCCCGGGTTGACAGCGCGGCCCAATACATCGTACATCTCGACACTCAGAGTGCCGGGGGCCGCAAGATCACCCGCCATCTCACTCGCACCCGCCACGCGGACGGTGATTTCTGACTGTGCTGGATTAGGTTGCACACTCACAATCTCGAACGGCGACTGGCCCGACATGGTGCGTAGCAGTGTCGTATTGCCGCAGCCGGTGAAGTCGATCTCCACCGAATCCGGGCCGGACACCGAAAGCGCCGCACAATCGCAGTTCAGCCGCTTGCCATAGAGATGCGCGGAATCGAGATAGACTTTTGCCGAAGAGGATTCGAGTGCCGTCCCGAATGTAATTGCAAGCAATTGACTTGGCAACAGCCGTGCGTCGCTCGTTAACCAGAGGTCGAGTATGTTGTTGTTCGTGCTGGAGCGCAAGACGCTCGAGCCAGGAGGAAGTTGAAGACTCTGGACATTCAACGCATCATCATAGCGAATCGAAAGATGCACCGTATCAATGCCGATTAGAGAAGCACCTTGAACAAAATAGTATACCGTTGCGGAATGACCGGCAGCAACCGTCTTCAACTTGGAGCTGTCCGCAAATGTGCAGGTGATTTTTGAATCGAAGTAGGGCATAGAATCCAGATTCAACTTCCAAAGAATAGCACTATCCGTGATAACGTCCACTGATTTCATGAAAACAATATGGGCTTTCGCATAAAATCTGGAACCCGATACCAATTTGTTAGTAGAAGACTGTCCACACTGGTACTGCCAGGTCTGTCCCTTATCTGTCGAATGATAGCATCCTTCTCCGGTGGTGCCATACAGATCGTTAAGATCACCCTTGATGCAGCCACTTGAGGACATGTAGCAATAGGGAAGAGGGTCGGGCGCAACATAGGGCAACGCGCTTAGACTATCCCAAGTCATACCCGCATCAGTGGAGCGAAGGACAGTACCATAGAACGTCAAAGCGAAAAAAATGCTGGTGCCCGGGATGGCCAGCGGTTGTAGGCTACCGCTATCAAGAGAAAGAGTCTGCCAACTGTGTCCACCATCGGTTGTCCGCAGCCAAGGGATATTATCAGGACGGTCACAATAACCGCCGGCTTGAATTCCAGTATCGCCATTGACGAATGCAAATCCGTGATTAGAACCGCTTCCGCTTTGAGCCGGCACCCATGTCAATCCTTTGTCCCATGAAACTGCCAATGAATAGCCGCTAGCACCCCCAATGGTTGCCCCTCCGCCATAAAAAAGTCCGTCCGATGTACTATCGTAATAAATACTCCCGGGATCAACCCCATTGAGGGGTGTGTCAAACCAGGACTCGCCTCCGTCGCTTGTCTTGTAACATCCGGAAGACTGCCCCTCAAAGGCGCACCAACCAGTCATGCTGTCCTTGAAGGTGAAATCGTAAGCAATACCAATTGGCGATGTTACAACTTTCCATGTCTCTCCTCCGTCAGTGGTCTTTAGTATTCTTCCATCAGCACCTGTGAAGCCAATGCGAGGAGGACCTGACAGGTCGAGAAAATAAGTGTATGCGTATGCATAGCGCTCGCCCGAACAAAGCACTCTCTTCCACTGTCCAAACAGGGCGCTATCAAAGCTCGTCATTCCGAGCAGGAGAATAAGTATGAACAAAAGAACGGGAGGAGGTGTACGTCCTCCCGTTTTGCATCCGCTTAATGTGTTGGGCGTCCGCATACCTTAAAATAGAAAGAGTGGTTGTCGTAGGCACAGCCAGCCAACGAACCAAGACGAATATGGACCAAGAATCGGTTAGGCTGATTGAATTTGTCGAGCGGTGTCGCGTTGGCAATATCACAGGTCCCGTATGCGCTCGGTGTTACTCCATCCTTAAGAGTCGAGTTATCCGTAGGAGGTATGAATTGAGACATCCCCGTGGTATCGAGATCCTCGAGAGTAACCGTAATGGAGCCGTCCTTAAGGGTATCGTCATGGCCTTGCCAATCCTTGAGCGTCAGCACGACGAGGTAGGTTCCCTTCGTCGGAGCAGAGGCCTTAACGACCCGAGCGCCAATTCCATCCAACAAGGTACCATTGGAATCTACGTGGCCCCAAGCAACGATCGTGTTATCGGAATAGGTTGCTCCAGGAATTGACTTATACGAAGTTTGAATTGGTATTGGCGGCTGAAACTGCATCTCCAGCGTATGTAAGGCTACGGAGTGGCCATTGTTTGAAAGTACCCACGAATTCGCACGATGCGAATCGTCGGTTCCACTTCCGAACATCGCAAGGGCGGAATCGCCATCAACAACATAATAACCTCCCGAAGATTGGGGTACATTATACCTGCCAGAAACGAACTGCGTGAAACCACTTGCGATTAGACCTTCACCGCCAGCAATCGACGCACCTTCTGCAGCGGTGTCGATAACATTATTGAACCCACCAGAAATCGTCCCTGATGGCGAATGTATCGAATTGGATTGACCACCGCCGATCGCGGCGTTCCCGCTCGGCCAATAGACATAATTGAGATAACCTCCTGCGATTGAGGACCAGTACGCGCCTCGCTCAATGGTGTTTTGTTGGCCACCCGCAATCACCGTATAGATATCATTGGCCGTATTCGATTCACCGCCGCCAATTGCGGATGCATCGGATTGATATCCGATTGTGTTCGCATGACCGCCTCCAATTGTCCCCCACTGTGTACTGTCGATCACATTGCCTAAACCGCCACCAATGACACTACTATTCCAATTTGGCGGACAGTACGTGCGCGATCCGCCGAGAATCTGATTCTGTTTACCACCTGCGATCGTCGAGTTGGTACAGTTTGCGATCGTGTTGGATGCGCCGCCGCCGATGGTGCTGGAATCAGAGCCTGTCTTGATTGTATTTGACGTACCACCGGCAATTGTAGCCTGGTTGACTTCGAACTGAATATGATTGGATTCCCCTCCGCCAATTGTACTGGCTCTTGCCGATTCGATGACATTCCCAACTCCACCACCCACAAAATTATCTTGCGGAATGATATCCGAAGTATCGAAGATCGCGTTGATAAATCCTCCCGCAATCGTATTTGCGTCTCCGTCAATCCGAATCTCATAGCCGCCGCCAATAGAATTCCAACCGAGCTGACTTGCGTTGATCTTATTACCCTCGCCACCAGCGACAACCGAAAAATGCGTGAGCACAGAGTTAGTGAGACCATACTCACCACCGGATAGAACTGACGCACCGCTGAGTCCCGCGCCGAGTGTGTTGAAACTTGAATCGGCAACGATATTCGGCGAAGTTGCGCCTTCTTCGTAGCGCATGACCCGTTTGTTGCCGCCGGTTGCTGTGGATGCATCATTGTGAACATGAATCTCGAACGCCATGCTGTCACGAGTGCCAAGATAGTTCACCGTATCATGCGTGCCGCTATTGCCTGTCAGGCTCCAAAAATTGCCGACCGCGCCGCCGGTTCCAGTGACGGCATCCCAGGAAAGGAAAACGTTACTGCCACTGACGCTGTCTGCTTTCAGGAATTGTCCTTCGCTCGCAACAACTCGCGGTAGCGTGTAGGAGATATTTCCGGATTGGATTCCTGCTTTGAACGAGCTATAGTTCGTGCCAGAATATGTAAGGCTATTGTTGGGTTCATAGAAGCGTAATTCGCGGGCCGTACCATCGACGTTTCCGACCCAAATGTTGATGTCTCCAAAATAGGCGATGTTCGGAAATGGCCCTGAAAGCAGATTCGTGAGGTCGGTCACACTGTCCGAAGCGTTGAATCCTACGCTAAAGTCGCTCAACTTGAGCGAACGTCCGCCCAGGATTGTGGAGTACCTTCCATCAACTTCGTTTTGTTTGCCTCCGATGATGGCGCTATATTCATTTGCGATAATGTTTCTTGCGCCGCCGGCTATGACACTATAGGCTTTTGAGACAGAGTTAGAATCTCCGCCGCCAATCGCACTTGAATTTCCCGTTATCCTGTTCGAATCGCCACCGGCAATGACGCTGAAATTGTTCCCATTATCCGACCCGTCATTGCCAGATCCGATCCTGTTATTCTGTCCGCTAATGATCCCCGAATGCTCGCCTTGGAGCAGGTTCGATTCGCCGCCGCCAATAATCGAAGAGACGGAGAAGAACGAAATGTAATTTTGTGTGCCTCCGACAATTGCATTCAATTGGCCCAGCACGCTATTCTGTGACCCACCCGAAATGGAAGAGTATGGAGAATTATATGCAGACAAACCAATAGGTCCCTTTCCGATTGCATTTGCGTTCCCTCCTAGAATTGAGGAATAATAGGATCCGACAATAATACTATCTCTTGAGCCTCCGCCGATGAATCCCCATCCTTCTTCAACAAAATTGGAATCGCCTGCGACAATGGCACTCGATTCATCCTCCCCATCAGACGCCTCGTGCTGACCCACTGTATTTCGCTTGCCCGCTCCGATGAATGAAATGCTATTCCATAGCATATTGCTTTCACCACCTCCGATTGCAGCGTTGTTGGCAAACGTATCGATCGTGTTTGACGATCCTCCAGCAACGATTGAATACTTGGCGTGGGCGCTATTGCCCTGACCCCCTCCTACAGTTGCATAACCCTGTGGAGGATCGGCAGTATTTCCACATCCTCCCGATACCGTATTCGTTCCATGTCCACCATCGGAATTTGTAGTGCAGCTATCAGGGGTGGATGTCGATCCAACCCCGACAACCGATTGGGGCTTTGCTCCTTTGCCCAGCGTACCGCCATCTGCTGCAAGCAAGATCGTGGATGAGGATGGATCAAACTGCGCTTGAAGGCCATTGCCCGCCGCGATATTAAGTGTGGTACCGTTGCCCGTAACCTTTTTGCCATTGACGCTGATCGAGCCAACGTAATCCGTCGCAAGCTTCGAAGCAGTGATCGAGCTGTCGGCAACATTTAGGGCAAATGGCACAGCGGCCAGCCGGGTGAAGGCAGCAGATACCTCGCCATTGATCGAGACTGAAATCCAAAGCGGCTTATTCATATCCGATGGTTTCGGCAACGGTTTGCCCGAGCCGAGCCCAATATTGAACACCCCATGTGTCACTTGCGTCACGAATTCGTCGGACCAAATCGGATGGTCACTGGACTCTTCGGTCCAAAGCGAAACAGCAATATGGAACGACCCGTCTCCCAGCAAGCCATCCGAATTCGTGATTGTGCCTTGGTAGCTAATGATCGGGCCACCGCTGGACTGCGCATGGGCCGTGTGACTAAAGAACAACGAAACGAGCAATAGCACGCAGAGTCTCTTCATAGGATTTCCTCCTAATTATTGGGTTAGAGCGTTTGACCTCCATGAGACGAACCCTTTGACAAGAACAACTCGGCAAAGAGCACCTTGTTACAGGCTATTCAACAAAACTTGGCTACAACGATACAAAGATACAACAATATTGACCCTCAATTGAGGATTTGACACTCGATTGAGGACTTGCAATTGCTGGCCGTTCCCATAACTTGACATCCGTGAATATCAAGCGGGTAGTCGGAGACAATGTCAGGTTTATAAGGGAGAAACGCAACCTCACCCAGGAAGACCTCTCAATCATTGCCCACATGAGTAAGACATTTATCGGCGACATTGAGCGGGCCAAGAAATCACCGACGACCGTCAGTCTCGCAAAAATTGCCAAGGCCCTTAAGATCGAACCGTACATCCTACTCATTCCCGATAGCTACAAGCAGTCCTAATCCTTCGGGAACTGGCAATAACGACTCTTGTTTACGTGTATGTTGTCCGGGTGCTTAATAGGCACCAGTTTGCTCGTTGACAAATGACTCATCGCGGCTCACGGGAGCGGGGAGGGCGTTCATTAAATGACAATTCAAAAGAGAGAATTTCTTCATGAATGACATCTGACCAAACCGCCAAATTCGTGCCGATTCGATAGTGATTATGAATATGAAATTCAAAAACAAAAATTTCAAGGGAGCTAACGCGGACTAAACTCCTATGGCATTAGCTCTGTTGATTTGGAAGCCTTGCCTTAAGGACACGACTACGAAATCCATGAGAGCGTGAGTCATCAACCGACCACCGGCGGTTCCGGCGGATTTGTGCAGATCGATCCGTTGACGATTCCGGCCAGCGTGCTTGGGTTTGGTCCGGGCATCCCGCTGGACGTGCCAGTGAAGCCGGAGCCGTCCAGCGAAAAGCGGCGGGATGCTGCGGAGACGCGTCAGCGAAGGGCCGACGCAGTCGATCTGGCACTGTTCGAGCAGGTCGCGCTGGAGCGGTCGGAGCAGGCATTCAGCGAGCTCTACGATCGCTATGCGCCGCGGCTTTATGCGATGATGCTGCACTATGTTCGCATCGAGGAGGACGCGCTGGATCTGATGCAGGACACGTTCATTCTGCTATGGGAAAAAGCGCCACTGCTGTATCGTGAGAATACGCATGCTCGGGCGGCCATCTATCATTTCGCACGCAACTGTGCGATCGATGCGATCCGGTCGCGTCGGCGGGGCAAGCTTCGGTTCGAGCCATTGCCGGAAGATCAGCCGACCCTGGACGATCTGTTGCGCGATGAGCGGACGCCGGAGAATAATCTGAACGCTAAGGAAGCGCGCGAGAATTTACGCGAGGCACTGCTGACGCTCAATGATTCGCAACGGACGGCAATCGATCTTGCATATTTTGGCGGTCTCACCCATGCGGAAATTGCCGCACGGCTGAAGGTGGCCGAAACCACAGTCGACTATGCGATCTACAGTGCGATTCGAAAACTTTCCAAAGTGTTGGCGCCTCGTTTTGCAGAGCCGGTCAAGCGCCGGAAAAAGGTTAAACGATTGCCGGAAGATCGGTTGATCAAGAATGAAATTACCATCACTCCATACGGAAATGAGTGACATCAACAATTTGGACACAGGGACGCGCTATATTACATTCGCGAGCATCTTCGAGGATTCGGATCTACCTGCTTATGTCGATGCTCAAGATCCGGACGATCCATCCGGATCGATGAATGGAGCGTTGGAAGCGATTGCGGTCTTGCCGGATATTCTTCCCCCAGCAGCACCGCCTCCATCACTAAAGGATCGCGTGATGGCACATCTGCAGGAGCCGATTGTGGCGATCTTCGTGCCACCACCGACGAGCGCTTAGAACGGGTCTTTGTTTAGGATGACTTGAAACGTGGATCCTTTGCCGGGTTCACTGGTGACCATGATCTTGCCATGATGTGCCTCGACGAGGTGCTTGACGATCGCAAGCCCGAGTCCGGTGCCTCCTGGCGAAGACCGCGACCGGTCTTTGTTGACGCGATAAAAGCGTTCGAACAATCGCGGCAAATGTTCTGGGGCGATCCCGATGCCATTATCGGAGACCCGTATCGTGACTTCATGCGGTGTGGGTTCTGAGTTGGCAAGTTCGATCTTGATCGAGCTGCCTTCGCCGGAATACTTGATCGCATTATCGACCAGGTTGATGAGGATTTGCTTGACACGATCCTTATCGGCGTAGGCCTGAACTTCGTGGTGAGGAAGCACATTGCCGGTGAAGTAGAGGTCAATATTCTTGGCTTTGGCAAGGATTTGAAGTTCGTTCGTCAACTCTCTCAAGAAGGGTTGAAGATCGAAAACGCGAAAGCTCATGCGCATTTCGCCAGATTCGATCCGGGAAATATCGATAAGATCGCTGAGCAAATTGTTGAGGCGCTCAGATTGGACATGAGCGCGTTCGAGAAAATCTCGGTTGACTTTTGGATCGTCGATCGCTCCATCCAGGAGCGTCTCGATAAATCCCTGAACGGCGAAGATCGGTGTTCGAAGTTCATGCGAGACGTTAGCGAGAAATTCAGATCGGACCCGCTCGAGTTTCTGCCGAGCCTCGCGATCACCTTCAAGTTTTCGAGCGATGGCGTCCATGGCTTCGGATAAGGCCTGAACTTCTTCCGGCGGCACGGCCAGCCGCGTGGTGCCTACAAACGACAAGTGGCCCTGAGAATCGACTTGAGGAATGAGGTTCTGGATAGGACGCACGAGCCGTCGGGCATGCCACAGACTCAGGATTATGGCCAGCCCGAGTGCGAATGGGAATGTGAATTTATCGGGTATGCCAATGCCGGGCAGCAAGAAGATAAGCAGGGTAATCCCGACCGCGAGTAGAATCGGGAAGACTGCGGCGGAGCGTCGGAGTGAGCGCATCAGCCTTCCAGCGCGTAGCGATAGCCTACGCCCTTGACTGTTTCGATACGCGAACCATATTTCCCAAGCTTCTCACGAAGCTTGAATATATGAACATCGACCGTTCGCTCGACGACGTACATATCGCGGCCCCAAACTTCATCAAGGAGAACCTCCCGTTTGAAGATGCGGCCTGGATGAGAAGCCAGAAAAAAGAGCAATTCGAATTCCTTTCGCGGAAAGGGAATCTCTGTTTCATCGACAAAGACCTTATACGATCCGCGGTCGATCTTGAGTCCGGGGGAGATAATCTGCTCGCGAGCAATCGTACCCAGTGCGACACGATCCGAACGCCGAAGAAGAGATTTAACGCGGGCCACAAGAACACGTGGAGAAACAGGCTTTTGCACATAGTCATCGCCGCCTAGCTCAAGCGAGACAATTTGATCGACTTCAGCATGGCGAGCGGTCAGAAAGAGAACGGGAATTGTCGCCGTCTTGGGATTCGCGCGAATGGCCCGACACGTATCGAAGCCATCCAACTCGGGCATCATGATATCAAGAATAACGAGCGCGACTGCCGAATGCTCAAGCTTTGCAAGCGCCTCTTTGCCATTGGCGGCCGTTTCGCAGATAAAGCCTTCCCGCGTCAGATTATACGAGATCAGGTCGCGAATATCGGGTTCATCGTCAACGATAAGAATCGTTTTACTCATGCGTTCGAATGATAATGATCGTACTGAAACAGCGAAGCGGTGTTCCATCGTGCGCTCATTTGACAAGCCTAATGATTTCGTAATCCTCCCATGACCCGGTCACCACTCTGGTAATGATTTGTTAACACAGAGATAACTGAAGCTTTACCGATTAAAACCCCCTTTGCTTCGTTGCATAACGCAATTACGCCAAGCCATTTCCATGACGATCGATTATCAGCAAGAGCGCGCAAGAGATAGAGTTCCACCCGGTAATGGTGGATTGCCGTTGTTGGCTGAATTGCCACAAACTCTTGAAACGTCGGTCAAAGTGCAAACAAAGAATCTTAACCTGTTCTATGGCATAAAGCAGGCGCTTAGGGACATTACACTCGATATACGCGAGCGGCAAGTGACCGCATTTATTGGCCCTTCGGGCTGTGGAAAGTCCACCTATCTTCGAACACTCAACCGGATGAACGATCTGATCCCAGGGGTTCGGATCACTGGCGAAGTCCGCATCGATGATGTTGATATATACCAGAAGGGACTCGATGTTGTTGAACTTCGTAAACGGGTCGGGATGGTTTTTCAGAAGTCGAACCCATTCCCGAAGTCTATTTTCGAGAATGTCGCCTACGGCCCGAAGTTGATGGGAGAACGGAACAAGGTACGCTTGGCAGAAATCGTCGAGCAAAGCCTTAAGCGAGCTGCGATTTGGGACGAGGTTTCAGATCGGCTGCATCACAGCGCCCTCGGGCTATCTGGTGGTCAGCAACAGCGGCTCTGTATTGCACGGGCATTGGCCGTCAATCCGGAAGTGATCCTGATGGACGAGCCTGCGAGTGCGCTCGATCCCATCTCAACGGCAAAAATAGAAGAGCTGATCTTTGAGCTGAAAAAGAACTATACGATCATTATTGTCACACACAATATGCAGCAGGCCGCCCGTGTGAGCGATGTGACGGCATTTTTCTATCTCGGAGAATTAATTGAAGCCGGAGAGACGCGCGAGATGTTCACGAATCCGGCAAAGAAACAGACGGAAGATTATATCACCGGACGATTTGGATAATATGGCCCGCGTTCACCGGCATTTTGAAGACGAATTGGATACCTTGCGCTCCATGCTAATCCGTATGGGTTCGCTTGTGGACGAGCAGGTCGAGACAGCGATCACTGCACTTCGGGAATTCAATGAAGAATTGGCTGCCTATGTCGTTGAACGCGAAGCGCGTGTTAACGAACTGGACTTGGCAGTTGAAGCTCAATGCCAGCGCATTTTTGCCACGGCTCAGCCAGTCGCGGTCGATCTAAGATTGCTACTCGCAGCGATGCGAATGAACAGTGATTTCGAGCGCATTGGAGATATCGCCGTTAACATCGCTGAACGCGTTGAGCCACTCGCGGGACATAGCGGGCTGATCGAGCGCGTAAAGGCACTGGATATGATCGCGACTGCGCGGCAAATGCTCACCGATGTGATTAATGCGTTCATTCACAGCGATAGTGCGCAAGCTCGTACGGTGTTCGAAAAAGAAGATCAGGTCGATGCGCTAACACGCGAGACGTTCTACAATCTGATCGACGCCATGAAATCCGATCCGGTGCTGATCGAGCCGGCGGCCCACTTGATGGCGCTCTTACGTCACGTCGAGCGTCTTGCCGACCACGCGACAAATATTGCGGAGGATGTGGTCTTTATCGCGGAAGCCAAGTTGCTGCGGCATCATGGAAGCGGACAGGGGACACTGTGAACGAGCCTCAAGGACTCGCATAGAGCAGGCTTCCATGTAGCCGCGAAGACCAATCAGCCCCCGAATGCGGCTAACCCCGTAATATCCTCGCCCAGTATCAGCGTGTGAATATCATGTGTCCCCTCGTATGTTTTAACTGATTCGAGGTTCATCATATGACGCATGATCGGGTATTCGCCAAGAATTCCATTTGCACCATGAAGATCGCGAGCAGCGCGAGCAATATCAAGCGCCATGGCGACGTTGTTCCGTTTGGCGAGCGAGACTTGCTGGGGTCGCATTGTGCCTTCGTTCTTGAGTGTACCCAATCGCCACACCAGGAGTTGCGCCTTTGTAATCTCCGTCAACATTTCCGCAAGCTTCAGCTGCGTGAGTTGAAAGCCGCCAATAGGACGACCCCACTGAATACGACTCTTCGCATAATCGACCGAACTCTCGTAACACGCCATTGCGGCGCCGATCGCACCCCAGGCAATGCCATAGCGCGCTTGGGTCAGGCAACTCAGCGGTCCTTTAATCCCCAGAGCGCCGGGCAGGAGATTCTCCTCTGGAAGTTCAACATCTTGAAAAACCAGTTCGCTGGTAACACTTGCCCTTAGTGAGTATTTGCCTTTCATCTCGGGTGCTGTGAAGCCTTTCATTCCGCGTTCAACTAAGAAGCCGCGAATATCTCGCGAATCATCACCATCCAACTTGGCCCACACGACGGCAACATCGGCAATTGTGCCATTGGTGATCCACATCTTGGCGCCGTTTAGAAGATAACCACTACCCGTCTTCTTTGCATTTGTTACCATCCCACCGGGATTCGACCCATAGTCTGGCTCCGTCAGTCCAAAGCATCCGATTGCCTCACCAGTGGCAAGCCGTGGCAACCACTTCATGCGCTGCTCCTCCGTGCCATAGGTAAAGATCGGATACATGACTAGCGAGCTTTGCACGCTTGCAAACGACCGCACGCCGGAATCGCCCCGCTCGAGCTCCTGCATAATGAGTCCATAGACGATGCTATCTAATCCCGCGCAGCCGTATTCTTCGGGAATCGTTGGACCGAGCAGACCGAGTGCACCGATCTTGGCTACAAGCTCTCGCGGGAAGCTCATTGCCTGACTGTGCTCCTCGATGATCGGGAGTACTTCAGTCTCTACAAATTGACGGACGGTGTTGCGGATCATTCTTTGCTCTTCAGAGAGCAGAGAATCAATATCGTAATAATCAACCAGCATCGGAGGAGGTCAGGGTTTGTGGGTAATAAGTGGCCAGTGAACACCGCAGGCTGAGGGGTCGTTACCGATTGTGCACCAAAGTTATTTGTCAGAGTCCATTTTTTTTCAGAATAGTTGAGAACAAAGTTGGCCGCGTTATGGTATTAATGTCGTCAAAACCTTAGTCTGTTGTCTGAAAACATGAAGAATGCTGCCCGAGTGTTAGCACTCGCATTTTCTATTTGTTCCCCGTTTACTGGCTGTAATTCTGGCGATAATCAGCAGAATAGCCACGCTGAGGCTTCCATGCAGGGATCCTCCGCTGGTGCGCCGGATCTCTCAATTTCTATGACGCCAGAGGCTGTTTCGCGAGGCCGAGCGACCTACATGTCAAGTTGCGCGGTATGTCATGGGACACAAGGCCGTGGCGATGGCCCAGCGGCGGCGGCCTTAGCCGCCAAGCCTCGCGATCACACGAATGGGGCCTATATGGACAAGCTCTCGAACTCGCACATATACAAGGTGGTCAAATTCGGCGGAGTGATGTTTGGCTATCCAGCCATGCCTGCACAACCCTCGCTCGGCGATGACGAAATAAAAGATCTGATCGCGTTTGTCCGGACGCTTAGCAGTACGTATAGGCGATCCTAATCCTATTTTGTATTTTTTAGCAAAAAGTCCCGCTCCTCGCGAGATAGACTATCGATTCCGGAGCGGCTGATTTTGTCGAGAATCATGTCAATCCGGTGCTCGACAGGCATGTCAGCTTCATTTGCAGTAGTCTTGTTATGCTCGAAACGAGAAAACACTGTGTCAGCAAAATGGTACTGCCGGTAAGTGAAGTGCAAGTAAAGCATCGCGCCAAATGCGCCGGCGAGCGGCGCGAAAAGGTTTGATGCGCTCGTATCCAATGCGAAGCCTGAGAGCGGAATGATCGAGACGACAAAGATAACGAGCGCGATAATCCATGCCTTGATCCAAAAGACCCCGAAGACCGAGATCTCGCGCTTCGGCCACATATAGGCAAAACCTCCAAGGACAAACATCGTGAGAATTCCAGGTCCCGCCAGTATGCCGTGTGGATCAAGTAAAAGAAAAACCAGTCCGGCGGCAACGAGCGTGACGACAAGCGCTCGCCAAAACCGATTCGAATGAATGATCTCCTCCAATTCACCCCCAAAGAACGCGATGAGCATACAATTCCATAGCAAGGTGAACAAGCTCCCGATCAGTGAATGGCCGGAGGCAATGAAGAAGAACGGGTAGGTCAGGATGCGCCAGATTTGGAAGCCATGAAGGACAGATTCTGCATATAGAGGCAAACTAGCAATCACAAGCGACGGTGAGATTAGCGAAAGCACAGTTGAGGCAATTAGCCCGATAATTAGTGCACGACAGACTGGCGGAAGATTTCGGAACATAGACTATTTGGTCTTAACGCGAAAGCCGTTCTCTTTGAGATATTCCAAGATGCGCGAAATGTGTTCGCCCTGAAGTTCGATCGTGTCCTGATACACAGTACCTCCTGCACTGACAAGATGCTTCAGGTCCTTGGCAAGCTTGTCTCGCATTTCAGTCGAAAGCCGTAGCCCGGCAACAATTGTCACGCTCTTGCCACGCCGAGCCTTTCGGTCGATGTAGAGTTGTACATCTTGTCCTTCGCCAATCTTCCGTTTGGAGGCACGAAGTGCTCTTTCTTTTTCAAGCGCGGCCGATTGCTCCGCAGTGAGCAAGCCAGATAACTGGGTCAAATCTGTGAGCTTCATTCTTAGTCAAAACGATTCTTCATTTCGTATAAGTCCAATAAGTCTCGCGGGCATCCTGA
Organism: Bacteroidota bacterium; assembly: GCA_030706745.1. Lineage (NCBI taxonomy): Bacteria > Pseudomonadati > Bacteroidota > Bacteroidota bacterium. Next base: position 30,121 of record JAUZNX010000015.1, on the reverse strand, counting down.
ATTCAATTGATGCCTGCGGGACTTTTCACCATAAAACTAAAGTTTGCGTGCCGGATGCGGACACGGGCAATTTTCTATATCGTCTTAGGGGCGCTCATTTTGGGAGCGTTGCTAGTGCTCGATCTCGTCGCGCACTCGTATACTGCTATTCAGGGCGCCGTGCTCGAGCTAATCCGGGCGGGACTTCAGGGCGCGGCCATGTTATGGCTGGCTCGGGCTTTGGAAATTGTATTCTTTCGAACGTCATCTGTCAGTCGCCCTGAAGAAGCCCGCCGAGGTGCCGATTGGCCCGTTCGACTTGTGCAGCGATTTGCGATTATTCTTGGCGCGTCGGTTCTGGTTGCCCTTGCGCCTGCGCTCTTTACCCTCTCGGTTCGACATGTAACCGTCCCGGAGCCGTTCAAAATCGAGCCGGCGACCTTTCCAACCGTCATTTCCATCGATATTCTTGGTGCCATCTGGTTAATGGCTCTCGTCTTCGTGCTCATGAGCTTCTGGCAGATCAACCTCGTTCGTCAGTCGCCACGATTTGCGCGTCGGCGGTTTGTCGGATGGGCAATCACTGCTGCCGTTCTTGCCGTCTTTACGTTGTGGCAATCCGAGTCCGTTGTGCCGCGAAATGCCTTGACCTTGACGGTTTATACCGTACTGGTACTTGCCACCGGGCTTGCGGCTCTGCTACTTGGGTATCGACTAGCATGGCTCCCGCACGCATCACGAATCGGAAAGAGAAAGCTCCTCGCGTTCGCAGCGCTCGATGCCGTGTTGGCTGCGGCCGCATTAATAGCGTTTGGTGGTGATAAGTTATTTGCCGATGTTCTTTTCGAGCGTTACGCTCTATTTTGGCAAATGATTGCGGTAGCGACATTCGGTACTCTTGCGATCTATTTTGCGATGGTCTTTTTCAGCACCTTATTCTCCCTTTCGTCGACCGAGTTGGTCGAACGAAAGTCTGCCGAAGTTCAATCGCTTGCGAAGCTCACCCGCTTTTCATCGGATATTTTGTCGAGCGAACTCTTGCTCGATCTACCGAGGCTGGCGGAGCAAATTACATCGCTTGCTTGCGAAGCGACCGAGTCGGACTGCGCATGGCTCGAACTTCGGTCATCGGACGATCATGAGACACCAGTTCGTTGTTATATAGGAATTGGAGAGCGTGCGGCTGAGAGCATCATGGAGGAAGCCGAAGGATTTCCTGATGCCGGACGTCAGGTTTCCTCGCCTCGCGCCGAACTCGATCGGACACGACGCCCCATTATCTTTCAGCGACGCATTAGTACCCAGCAGTATCTTTTCCCCACGCCTGAGCAAGCTCGCGGAAATAAGGCACTTCATTCAATGGTCGCCGTACCGTTGCTTCGCAAGGATGAAGTGCGAGGTGGACTTTACGTCGCCAAAAACCGTGAGGATGGTTTTGACGATGATGACCTGACTGTCTTAACCGCTTTCACGGATGTTGCCTCTCTTGCACTTGAAACCGCGCGTCTGCTTCAGGACTCGATAGAAAAACAGAAATTCGATGGCGAACTCCGCGCGGCAAGACTGATGCAAAAAAGTCTGTTGCCGGAGCGATTTCCGAATGTGCCTGGCTTCGATATATATGCGATTAGTATTCCTGCCTATGATGTAGGCGGAGATTACTACGATGCTTCCACTCTCTGGGATGGCTCGACGATGATAACGATCGGAGACGTCTCGGGCAAAGGCATCTCTGCTTCGCTCTATATGGCCGAGACGAAGGGTGTCGTTCAGGCGTTAGCGCCGGTCATGGCGAACATGACCGAACTGCTCGAAGGAACGAACGAAGCCTTAATGCACAATTCGCCAACTCTGTCATCACTCCGGCGTTCGTTTGTGACTCTCGGGCTTATCGCATTTACGAAGCGAGGCGTAATGTATGCACGAGCGGGGCACACACCACTCCTTCACGTCCGTGCCGATGGCCAGTATCAATTTTATCAGCCACGCGGAATTGCCGTCGGTCTCATCCGCAGGCCGGATGTCGCTCAGACGATGGAAGAACTCAAACTCGAACCGTTGTTGGGCGATGTACTGGTACTGTTTAGCGACGGGATTACGGATGCGCGAAACCCCAATGGGGAGGAATTGGGTTACGACCGCCTCGCGCACTATGTGTCAGACAACCTGGATGTCAGCAACTCCCGCGATTTGACACTCAAAGTGCTGCAATCCGTGGCTGAATTCACACAATCGGGTAACTTTGACGATGATGCCACCCTCGTTGTTATGCGATGCATCGAGTAACAAAACGATTCTCGAATGAAGACCCATTGGCGGTATCCTCCGCGCCTTCGCACAGTGGGACCTAAGCACTTCAGAACATTAGTTTCAACACGTTGATATGAGAGACCGTATTCGAATTGCCTCCGGGCAGGGATTTTGGGGTGACCTGCCCAGTGCGCCGATTGACCAAATTCGTCGCTCTTCGGCCGAATCGCCCATAGACTATATGATGATGGACTACCTGGCCGAGGTGACGATGTCCATCATGCAAAAACAGAAGCTTCGCGATGGCCGCATGGGCTATGCGCGCGATCTCGTCGAGGTCATCGATGCCGTACTGCCAGATATCGTCGAGAAGAACATCAAAATTATCACCAACGGAGGTGGTGTGAATCCCGAAGGTTGCCGTGATGCGATTTTCGAAGTCGCACGCAAGCGCGGCATTCCGATTAAAGTCGGCGTTGTTCTTGGGGACAACATCCTGGATGATCTCGATTCGATGCTCAGTGCGGGTCATCAGCTCAAGAATATGGAAAGTGGCGATCCGCTTAGTTCTGTTCGCAATCGGGTCCTCTCGGCAAATGTCTATTTTGGCGCGTGGCCGATCGTCGAGGCGCTCCAGCAAGGAGCCCAGATCGTCGTCACTGGCCGCACAACGGATACAGGACTCACGCTCGCTCCGATGATTCACGAATTTGGGTGGAAGCCCGACGATTGGGACAGGCTCGCCGCCGGTACCGTTGCGGGCCACATCCTCGAGTGTGGTGCGCAGTCATCCGGCGGAAATTTTTCAGCCGATTGGAAGTCTGTCCGAGATATGGCTCACATCGGCTTCCCAATTGCCGAGGCTTATCCCAATGGCGATTTTATCATTACAAAGCATCCAAAAACCGGCGGGCGGGTTTCGCGCCAAACGGTTGCCGAGCAACTGCTCTATGAGATCGGCGATCCGCGCGATTATATCACTCCTGATTGTATCGCGGATTTCACGAGCATTCAGATTGAAGACAGCGGCAAGGACCGCGTGCGTGTCCATAGTATTAAAGGCAGAGCCGCAACAGATTCCTACAAAGTCTCCATGTCTTACAACGATGGTTTCTCTGCTCAGGGAACACTCACGTACACATGGCCGGACGCAATGCACAAAGCGCGGCTTGCCGATCAAATCCTCAGAACGCGTCTGAAAGACGCTGGATGTACTTATGATGAGATGCGCACCGAATTTTTGGGTGTAAACTCATGTCACGGTCCGCTTACACCGGTGGATTTCGATGAAGTGCAAGAGGTCGTGGCCAAGTGGGGGGTCCGAGGACAAGACAAGAAGGCCATCGAGCGATTTGGTAAGGAAATCGCGCCGCTCATCCTGACCGGTCCGCCAAGCGTGACCGGATTTGCAGGCGGTCGTCCAAAACCGAGTGAAGTCGTGGCATACTGGCCGGCATTGCTAGATAAGAAGGCCGTGCTACCGCGTGTGGTGGTGCAGCAGGCGTGACGACAGAGATTGGAATTGACGTTGCGAAGGCTCGCGCACTGCTGGAGCGCGGCCTTGTCGTGGCGATTCCGACCGAGACAGTCTACGGCCTGGCGGCAAATGCGCTGGACACTGAGGCTGTTCTCCAAATCTTCGAAATTAAACGTCGGCCACGCTTCGATCCTCTGATTGTGCATGGTGCCTCACCTGATCAGCTCACGGATTATGTGAGGACTTTCCCGGAATGGGCCGTCATACTCGCAGAACGCTTTTGGCCGGGTCCACTCACACTCGTTCTTCCAAAGCGAGATAGTATTCCCGACATCGTCACTTCGGGATTGGATGCCGTCGCGCTTCGAGTGCCGAACCATCCGATGACGCTCGATCTTCTTTCACAACTGGACTTTCCCATTGCGGCTCCGAGTGCCAATCCGTTCGGGTATGTGAGTCCTACGAGCGCGGAGCATGTGCTCGATCAACTGGGTGGCGAAATACCATACATTCTCGATGGAGGTGAATGTATAGTTGGGCTGGAGTCTACCATCGTTACTGAGAGAGATGGTGAGATCGTAATCTTACGCCTCGGCGGGGTTGCTGTCGAAGATATAGAATCGCTACTTGGTCCCGTTCGCCTTCAGGTTCAGGCGTCTTCCAACCCGATTGCGCCTGGAGGACTTGAATCACATTATGCACCGCGTACTCCTCTGAAACTGGGTAGGATCGATCTTGAACGCTTCGATGCAGAGCGAGTCGGCATACTTAGCTTTCAAAGGCGCTTTAAGGAGGTGCCAATCGGCCATCAAGTTGTCCTATCTCCGGAAGGCAGTTTGCACGAAGCGGCGAAGAACTTGTTTGGGGCCATCCGATACCTTGATTCACTTGGCATGCAACTGATTTTAGCCGAACCGCTTCCAGAACTCGGCCTCGGACGTGCAATCAATGACCGGCTTCGACGGGCTTCGGCAAAAGGAATGAATTGGCGGGGGTAGTCCTCGGGAGTATACTCCCGACGTCACACGTTTCTGCTCCACGTGCCAGAAATACCTGAAATCGAGCATCCAAAGAGGCTTACATTGTCTGAACGACAACGCGAGGACATGCTACGCGTTAACGAAATCTTCTACTCGATTCAAGGGGAAGGTTCTCGCGCTGGTGAACCTTGTGTCTTTGTTCGCATGACGGGGTGTGGTTTGCGCTGCTCTTATTGTGATACGGAATATGCGTTTTACGACGGAGAAGACCTCCTCATCACAGATATTCTCGGTCGGATTGAGGGGTTCAACTGCCACCTTATCGAGTTGACAGGTGGCGAACCTTTGGAGCAGGAAGGGGTGTACCCACTGATGCAGCGACTCTTCGAGCATGGATATGAGGTGATGATCGAAACCGGCGGCCATGTCGATATTTCGCGTGTCGATCCGAGAGTCAAACGTATTGTCGATCTCAAGACACCATCATCGGGAATGGTGAAGCGAAATCGATACGAGAACATCCTGCACCTGACGAAACAAGACGAGGTGAAATTTGTAATCGGATCGCGAGAGGATTATGAATGGGCACGTCAGCAACTTGTGCTATATCAACTACGTAATTGCGTAGGGACTATTCTTTTTTCGCCGGTCCAAGGTGAACTCGATCTCGCGGCATTAGCAGCCTGGATCCTTGAAGATGGGCTGCCCGTCCGCCTGCAAACGCAGTTGCATAAACTAATTTGGCCGGGAATATTAAAAGGGGTATGACATCAAGCAAACCTGAACTTGTCGTTTTTCCAAATCCGTATCCAAATCGGGAGTACGTCGTGACGCACACGAATCCGGAGTTTACCTCTGTTTGTCCGGTGACGGGCTTACCTGATTTTGGAGAGATTACAATCGTCTTCGTGCCGGATAAGCTCTGTGTCGAACTGAAGGCGCTAAAATATTACTTCATCAGCTTTCGAAATCGAGGTATTTTTTACGAGGCTGTAATCAATGAAATTCTTGAAGATTTGGTGAGTGCTCTTGATCCACGATGGCTGGAAGTGACCGGCGAATTCTCCACACGCGGCGGGCTGCACTCGAACGTGGTGGCGAAGTATACGAAAGGGGAGAGCCCGGTGCCAATCTCCGATAGAATTACGATTACGAAACTTGAGAAAGCGATACAATGAGACTCAGAGAACGGGCCGCAAAATTCATCTGGCGTCGTCGGTTCCATCTGTCTCATCCAGGCGCACTAGTATAATGCTTACCCATATAGCGAAAGATTTCCGCTGGGAGATGGCGCACCGTCTGCCCGAGCACGATGGCGGCTGCCGGAATGTCCACGGTCACTCATACTGCATGTGGATCGAGCTCTCAGGTGAGCCCCAATCCGCAGGCATGGTCCTCGACTACTTCGATCTTAAAAGGATGGTTGATCCAATGGTCGCCGAATTAGATCATGCTTTCCTATGCACCCGCTCCGATGTGCTCATTTCTGATTTCTTACGTGGAAGCGGGCTTAAGGCCGTCTATGTCGATTGGCCGACGACGGCCGAGAATATTGCCCGCTGGTTTTTCGAGCGACTTAGCCTCACATTTGCCTCGATGAAACATTTGCGTGAACTCCGCGTGCGTATTCAGGAAACGGAACGGACGTATGCTGAGGTGTCCGGTCCGCTGTAATCCGCATGAAATCAATCGTCTTACTCTCCGGCGGGATGGACTCGACCCTCACGGCAACCATTGCCCGTAATGAGTCGCGAAATCTTGCCGCGCTTCACCTGAACTATCGTCACCGAACCGAGAACCGAGAGTTGCAGGCCTTTCACGATGTGGCGGATGTCCTCGGCATTCGGGAGCGTCTTGTGGTTGACATTGAATTTTTGCGGGAGATTGGTGGATCGAGCTTGACGGATGCGAGCATCGCGGTGACACTCGCCGATCTTCACGCTTCAGGTATTCCAAGTTCGTACGTTCCGTTTCGCAACGGAAATTTCCTGGCGATTGCCGCGAGTTGGGCGGAAGTGATCGGAGCGAATCAGGTGTACATTGGTGCCGTCGAGGAAGATTCATCGGGCTATCCAGACTGCCGGCGGTCTTTTTTCGATGCATATGAACGCGCGATCGAATTAGGTGTGAAGCCAGATACACGCATCCGCATAATGACACCAGTGATCCATTTGCAGAAGAGTGAGATTGTTCGCGAATCGGTTCGGCTTGGTGCCCCAATCGAGCGGACATGGTCGTGCTACCAGTCTGAAAATCTGGCTTGCGGCGAGTGCGATAGTTGCGCGCTTCGCCTTCGTGGGTTCGCAATGGCCGGAGTGGAAGATCCGATTCAGTATAGGATTAGGCCCCGCTACTCATGAAATCAGGAGTAGGCTATCGGATATTGGTCATCCCGGTCGTGATGTCAGCGATCCTGCTCATTCCATTCCTGGTGCGTGCCCAGACCCCTCCAGGCACCACCGACACATCTACGAAAGCACCCGCTCCAAAGCAAGTCCGCCCCGGATTCGAGCTGCCGGATTCGCTTTACATCTCCGCCGACACGATTCGTGGTGATGTCGATACGATTGTTCGCTACACCGCGAAGGATTCGACTACATTCGATGTCGCCAGAAAAACGATGACGCTGGTGAGTAACGCGGTCGTTCAATTCCAGAACCGCGAGCTCGATGCGCATACCATTGTGATGGACTTTCAACACAACACATTGACGGCGTACAGCGCCGATGTCGATTCGGTCGTAAGCGCATCCCTTGCACTTCGGCGGCGGATCATACGTGATACGAACCGCACGAAATCGCGTGGTGCGCCAAAACTTACAGAAGGTCCGACGACGTATGAGGGCGAAGTGATCGTCTACAATTTCAAGACTAAGCACGGGACCGTGCAGCTTGGCACAACCGAACTTGAGGGTGGATTCTACTATGGCGAGAAGATTAAACAAGTCGCACCGCAAACGCTATTCGTCGAAAACGGACGCTATACTACCTGCGATGCGCCGGTCCCACATTATTACTTTGAATCGCCCAAGATGAAGGTCGTTATGCAGGACCAAATCTTTGCGGAGCCGGTTTATCTCTATGTAGCGGATGTTCCAATTTTTGCGCTTCCCTTTGGCGTCTTCCCGAATCACGGTGGTGGACGTCATTCCGGAATTATTGCGCCGAATTATCAAGTAACAGGGGACCGTGGCTATGGTCTGACACATCTTGGCTATTACTGGGTTTTCAATGATTATCTCGATGCCGCTGCCCAAACGGACCTCTATACCAAAGGCGGATATAACATTGATGTCCGTGGCGAATGGATGAAGAAGTACCTTCTGAACAGCCCTGCTTCGCTAAGACTTGGCTATGGGTTCACACGGTTCAATAGTGTTGATCCCTATACGAAGAATTGGCTTGTGCAAAGTTCGCTGCCGAATCTTATTTTGGGGTATGAGACTGCTCTCTCCGCGAATCTCAGTTTCCAGAGCGACGGCTATTTTCAGGATAATGCTCGGAATCAGAGAGACTTCTATACCCAGAATGTCTCCAGTAACGCGAGTTTCAATACTGGATGGTCTGATTTGGGAATGAATCTTGGCATTGACTATAATCGTAATCAGGACCTTAATAATAGCACGTATGACGAGACGAGTCCCTCGCTGAATTTTTCGAAATCGACCTGGTATCCGTTCGCTTCGACTGAAGGCGAAACGGTTGATCCAACTTTGTCCTCACTCGGGATTGGGTACTCCCTGAATGCGGACCGTCAGGTAAGCAGGCATATCGGCGGCAATGTTCCACTACCCACTGATACCAGCCATTGGTTCACCTCGGAGCATTATGGAGTACTTCATAATCCTTCTATTGGGATTTCACCGAAGTTTGGTCATTTCACGGTCAACCCGAGTTTTAGCTATTCAGAGGCGTGGATGTTCAAACAGCATCATCGAATTTATGGCACTCAAATCACTTACGATAGCCTGACCGGCAAGAACGACACAGCGATAATCTTCACGCAGGATACCACCAGTGGCTTTAACAGGCTCTACAATTACAATATGGGCATCGGCGTTTCTACAACGCTCTATGGCATTGCAAATATAGGTGCGTTTGGAATTCAGGCGATCCGCCATACCGTGCAGCCTTCCATTAGCTTTTCCTATCACCCGGATTTGTCCTCCCAAAATTATGTAGCCTATATCGACCCCCAAACGGGACAGTTGCAGCACTATAATATTTATGAGGGCGAGCTGAATGGGGGGCTGGTTGGTATCGGGAAGAATGCAACTCTAGGAATGAGCCTGGGCAACAACTTCGAAGCCAAAGTCGAGCGAAATGTTACGAAAGACTCAACGACGATCGATCACCTGCAATTGCTGAATCTGAATGCGTCGAGTGGTTACAATCTTGCGACGAAAATACTCAGTCCCTTCTCGATCTCGACGTCATCTTCAATTGGTACATTCCTCTCAATGAGTGGTACTGTGAGCTATTCCTTTTACCCTGTGAACTCGTATGGGCAGGATAGTACCGATGCGACACTTATCTCTCTGCACCAAGGCTACCTTCGTCCGACCAATGCATCTTTCGGCTTAAGTGGCAGTTTTTCGAGCGCGACGACAGTTGAGGGTGACAACTATGATTCGTTGAGGCGGTTGTTCAATATCACCAGTCCGGATGATGAGCGCGCACTGATGTTGGGCGGGTATTTTCCTGGACCGTTTATTAGCGTACCATTCCGGCCCAAATGGAATGTAAATTATGGTCTGACATACTCGCAATCTTATACAGCCAATCTGGTTGGCAATTCCATTATTTCCACCCTTCAACGCAATTTCGGCGCGACGACCTCGCTCTCACTAACACTAACCAAGAACTGGCAATTCACGACCACCGCTTCCTATGATCTTACGGAAGGTAAAATCATTATCCCGGAACTTCGTATTCATCGTGACTTGCATTGCTGGGAAATGGACTTTTCATATCGCCCGCCGGGATCTCGCATCTCGGGATTCAATCTTGAAATCCGAATCAAGGCGCCGCAGTTGCAGGATGTGAAGCTTACGCGAACTGAGAGCACATATGGACAATTCTAAACCGGTTGTCAGTGAAGGCAAGAGGATGATAAGTCGTGGTAAGACGCGAACCATGTCCCACGTTCTTCCAGCTATAGTTGCTCGAACAGGAGCAATTCTCCAGAGTCTCAGTGTCACTTCGGATTCCAGTGTTATTGTCGGTGTCAGTGGCGGCCCGGACTCCGTTGCACTTGCGCACGTGATGTTGCAGTTGAAGTTGCGCGGAAGGGTTGGCGAGGTGTTTCTTGCGCATATCAATCATGGCTTGCGCGGATCCGCCTCCGATGCCGATCAGACTCTCGTTTCGCAACATGCTAAAGAGTGGAATTTACCCAATGCAATTTGGCAAGCGGACACCACAGCTCGTGCACGTGAAGAAAGAAAAGGAATCGAAGAGACCGCCAGGAACATTCGCTATGAGTTCTTTGAAGAATTAGCCGTGAGGCACGGTGCGCAATTCATTTTGACGGCGCATACCGCAAACGATCAGGCAGAGACAGTCATAATGCATGCTGTACGTGGAGCTGGCGTGCGCGGGTTGGCCGGGATACCACAAATGCGGAAGCTCGGTGCCCTTAGCATTATCCGACCCTGGCTTGGAGTAACGCGAGATGAGATCGAGGAGTACTTGCTCGATCAGAAACTTCGGTTCAACCGTGATGAATCGAACGAGGAGCTGAACTACCAGCGAAATCGCATCCGGCATACAGTAATTCCTGCACTCATCGAAGCCTATCCCGACCGCTCCCCCGTCCGCGCACTTGCCGGATTAGCTCATCGAATGGCCAAGTTAGATAACTTCCTGGCTTCATTGACCCAAGAAAATCTGGAGATGCTCCTGCAACCAGATGGATCGATCAACTTAAGTGGACTGCGCAACTTGCAGGGGTTTCTACTCCACGGCGTGGTTGAAGCCTGGGTTAATCTCAAAATAGGGTGCTACCGGCTGACCGAAATTGAGACGCGCAAGATCGAGCGATTCCTGGCTTCAACTTCTCGTCGCACCGAACTTCGAAATGGCGTTTCACTCCTTAAGAAGAAGGATGCCGTACTAATCTTCTGCAAAACGCAATGACCTGATTCGTCGTTGGCTATTTGTCAATCAAGTCTATGAAAATATTTTACAGCGTTGCGTTCCTAATTCTGCTTCCTTTTGGCGCCTTCGGCCAATGGCATCAAATTCCTGGCCCCCCAGGCGCAGGACCCTATTGCTATGATACGCTTGCAGGTTCCAAGGGCAGCCACATTTATGCCGGTACCGAAGATGGCGCATGGCGTACGACCGATCATTTTCAGACTTGGAAACGGGCTGGCCTTGCTGGGAAAACGATCACGGCACTTGCAAGCATCTTCGTACCGCTTCAAGGGGATGTGCTTTTTGCAGGTGCTGATTCAGGTGTGTATCGCTCGCTTGACAGCGGGTCGACCTGGCAAAATGTCTTGCCGGATTCCAAGCAATCATCCTATATCGCCCTGATCCCGAAGGGGCAAGCGATCCTCGTGGTGCTAACCAATGACGATACGAACGATTGTGTTTTTCGATCATCGGATTTGGGAGATCATTGGAATCGCTTTGCGAAAGCTCCACCGGGTTCTGACGCATATTCTATCAGTGCCGCAGTGCCATGCGGAGGATATCTATTCGTGATTAATGGAGGCCCCTTTGTTTGGAGCCTTCCATTTGCTGGAGGAGGTTGGGGCCAGACGGGTTATTCTTCTACGCAAGGGCCGATGTCACTCGCAACGTTTGGCACGAACTTATTCGCTGGAAGCACAGGACGTGTCGATCTTTCGACCAACTTCGGTCAGTCTTGGGTTACTCCGATCAACTATGGTCTCGATTCTAACATAGACGATATCGGTCAACTTGTGGTGAATGGTCTCACGATGGTGGCCGGTACATCCAATGGCATCTTCCTCTCTACCGATGGTGCTCGATCATGGACATCGGTTGACGGTCAGGGTGGCTATCCAGATTACTACTCGACAGGTGGCGGCGGAGCCTATGGACTGACCTACGTGAGTGGGTCGTTTCTTTCAAGTGAGGAAGGGGGATTGTTCCAATCTTCCGATGGTAAAGCCTGGCAGTATGTGCCGCAAGGTATTCATGCCTCGTTCATCGCGAATGTTGCCTCATCCGAAGGTACTCTATTCGCTAGCACCGACTTCGGACCCGGCAGCGCCATCTTTCAAAGTTCGGATCGCGGATTGACATGGCTGACCCCCGCTACGATTGAAGGTGCCAGCACCTTTTATCATTTGCTCGGTAACCTCTACGCTGTTGGAGATGGCTCCGTCATCTGGCGGTGGAACGGTACCTCCTGGGAAGCGCTTGCATCGCCCGCATTGACTCCAACCCTGACTGCGATTGGAGATACATTGATTTTAGGATCTGCTACGGGTGATGCGTTTGAGTCATTGGATAATGGCAGTTCCTGGCAGGCCTTGTCACCAATACCCGAACAGGTTCCGTTTGCAGTTGAGGCAGTGATAACATTTCGCGATACAGTTCTCGCATTAACCCTGCAAGCAGATACTATTTGGCGCCTCTGGCGTTCTCCCGACGCTGGAAAAACGTGGAGTGATGCTGGCATTCTTCCCTTGACCGGTGGATGGCTTGTAGCTTCCGCTGTTACCGAATCAAGAATGTGCTTGTGTTTCGGCGATGAAATTCTGACATCGATAGATGGTGGCGCTAACTGGTCAAGCATCAATCTGATGGCTTCATCTGCTCATACCATCGGATCGAAAATATTTCTGACGTTAGCGTACAATCCTTCTCCCGCTGATAACGGCCTCTTCGTTCTGGATCAGAATCTGACGCAGCTTATCCCAGAGTCAACGACCGGTCCGATGCAGGCCTTCGGGATCGACAGTTCAACCGCCTATATCGGGACAGTTCAAAACGGACTCTGGGCTGTGCCACTTTCGAACATCCCGTTGAGCGTCCCAATGCATGCGGCAATTACGCTCGGGGAACTTTGCATCTATCCAAATCCAATGGCATCGAACGCCACCATATCACTTGACCTTACGACGCGAGGGCACGTCACGCTTCGATTGTATGACGAGGCCGGCGCCCTGCGGGCAGTCATCTATGATGGCTCGATCGAAACGGGTCATACCGATCTTCCGCTTTCAATGAACAATCTGCCAAATGGCAGCTATGTCGTCATCGCTGATGGGGACGTGCAAGCCATTGGCCGCATCGTGATCGAGCGCTAAGTCGTCCGCGCGATGCGGCCACCGAAACTGTCGCCGCGCTCGCGCTCCTCGCTGATGTGACTTTCAGAAGTCGCTCGCGTAGTCACTGCGTCAGTAGCGGCTTGGACGACTGCACGGTTGCCACTCATCCGCATAACCGTGACTGCCGTGCCGGGTGGAAGGAATTCGCCACCGGTCACAGCATCGATCTTCCGATCACCCAACAGCACGATCCCGGCCGGACGCAACATTGTTTGTGCGATGCCGCTCTTGCCAATGATCAGTGCCTCTTCGGCAGCATAAAATCCTGTATCGGCCGTCGTCGCCTCATTGCGGAATTTCCTAAGCCATAACGATTTCGGCGCATATTTGATGATGACGTATCCAAGCACAATTACTCCCGTGAGTGCTATCGCGAGTGTGACAAAGGTTTGCGTCATTCGATCGGGTGTTAGAGTCCTGAGATCGCCGGCCAGTGCCAGAAATAGCCCAAACGCTACTCCGGCAATACCGAGAACACCGGCAAGTCCAAATGTTGGTACTGGCGAGATCTCGATCAACAATAACGTCAAGCCGGCAAGGAATAGCACGATCGCGATCAGCGGCGCAACCGAGGTGATATATTGCCCGCCAAAGAACAGCACGAAGGCAGCAATAGCGGCGATCGTAATTGCGCCGAAGTGGCCGGTCTTAATCGTATAAAACACGCCGGCCATGCCGATCATGATGAGCAGCGAACTGACAAGGCCCGAAGTCAGGAACCGAATCAGCTTGTCACCAAATCCTTCTTCGGAATTTACAATATCCGTTGCACTGATTCCAACCGCTTGAAGCGCAGCCGGTACCGTCTCGGCCTTCGCATCGGCGTAGCCGACTTTAATCGCGTCTTCCTCCGTCAGCGTTAACAGCTTCCCTTGCGGGACACTGATCTTGTATGATGAGTCGAGTCCAATCGATTCGTCCACCATTGTCTCGGCAATTCTTGGATCGCGATGGTTGCGCTCGGCAGTCGAGCGCATCTCAGCTCGCATGTAGGAGTTGACCTTCTCGGATGCCTTCTCGCCTGTCTCATAGATCGGAGTAGCGGCTCCCATCGTCGAGCCACTCGACATTACGATCTTCTGCGCAGCCAGCGTGATCAGTGCGCCCGCTGAAATCGCCCGCTTATCGACGAAGGCAACGGTCATCGGGACCTTCGCATTCAAAATCAGATCCCGAATCTTCGTCGCGGCGTCTAATCGTCCGCCGAATGTATTCACATGCAGCAGGATGACGGCATGGGCCTTCTCCGCCTCTTCAACCGCCCGCTGAACATACGAGACCATCCCAAGATCGACTTCAGTCGCGATCGAGATCACGTGGACTTTTTGAGTCAGAGGTTGCTGCGATGCGGCCGGCCTGGCCATCAAAAGAGCCGCACCAGAAATAAGAAGAAAAATGAAAGTCTTCATATCGCAATCGACACCAAACCGCCTACTGTAATTCCGTGGTAGGTAATCCGGTCGTTTGGGAAGTCTTTCATTCGATACAAATATCCTATTTGAAAACAGGTGCCCAAAGTTAAAGTAACGCTTTAACTCTCTCTTTTGAATTGTCATTTAATGAACGCCCGGTCCCAGCCAAGCGCGCGCGAACGGATTTTTCAATGAGCAATAGGTGCATATCACCCTGCATGTAATATACCATATGCAAGTGTGATTGGTACTCGACTCTCAAATTATTTTTGGACAAATCGCAAAATTAATTCGTATATTAGCGGCGGTTACTTCGGACGACGCTCGTCCCGATGCCTGCTCTGGCCCCGATTTCGTGTTCCCGCCAGCCCTGACACCGGCTCCCTCCGCCCGTTCCGATTCGTTCACACCCTAACATATTGAGTCATGAGAAAAGCTAATAGTTTTCGGGGGGGCACTGCCTCAGTCCGCGTTTTGCATCCGTTCGTGCCATGATTATCGCGCTCGCACTCGTTGCTGCTTGCTTTGCCGGAGCCAGAGGGCAATCGAACTTGGAATATCAATTCCGGCAACAGTTCGTCAACGATGGCTCGCCTACTGGCGTCAAGTACAGCACGGATGATAATGCGCCCATCCTTTCGATGGACTGTCTCGCTGCGAACGGCTCGGGACAATGGACGATCAGTTCTACCCCTGGAAGCGTGCTCACGACATTTGGTGCCCCTGGCTATGAACCGACGTTCGGTACAGGATGGTACTTGCTTGCCAACGGACTTTACGAGCCATCCAGCTACTACAACGCCAGCGACCTGCCACACCATCCCAGTTGCATTCCGCCTGGCGTCGTCCAGAGCGGGCCGCTGAGCGCCCCAATGCCCACAAAGACCGAGGTGACCGCCAACCTGGATGGCGCGGTCGATTACGTGTGGCCCGACCCAGTGGGACAGCACTTTTTCATCGACGAGTTCACATCGAGCGATCAGGATTTCTCGCTGGCGTTTTGCACAAATCCAGCGCCACCGATGAACGTGGTAACCAGCGCGATCCACGCCTATGCGGCGGTGCCGACCAGTTCACCTTGCGGCTGCCCTGGGCCAAACTGCACGCACGATATTTGGACGACGACACCGTATCAGGACGAATATCAGATAGCGTCCGATGCCCGCTATATCTACATCGTCTGGTGTACGCATACGCAAATCTGCGTTTCACCAACGAGCGAGATTTGGGCCACTGTTGTGGACCGCACGACGCAGCTTCCCGTTTTCGGATGGCCGCAGTATGTCGGCAGCGGCATGAAGCCGACCGTCGCATGCGACGTGCGGAACAACCGGACGGGAGCCATCCCGACATTCAGCGTTGCCTGGATTGACAACACCCCTGCCCCAAGCATTGAACGAATAGATTATGCCGGCGCATGGGGAGCGCTGCTCGTATTGCCCAACACCTACATCGATCCCGCGACCGGCTTGACGGTCTGGTTCGACCATGCGTTACACGCGCGAGTGCTCGTCAGCAGCGCTCCGTTTGCCGCTCCAACGATTTCCGTGTACGCCATCGTCCAGGTCGATCCGATCGTGGGCCATAACGCACTTCTGTTCTATCGGCCAGCAATCGCACCGGCTCCTGTCGCGGACTATGTCGATGGTGCGCTGCTGCCACCCGCCTCGCCGATTGGCGCCCCTAGACCCATCATCGATAATTTCATCACTGCATTTGCAAACCCCTACGATTATACCGATCGTCATGATGGCGGAACAGGTCCGGACCAGTTCCATTGCCTGTATCAACTGTCTGACAATACGACCGGCAAGAATCCGCTGGTTATCGTCGAAGGCCATGATAATGGAGCATTATTCCCTGCTGGCACAACGGATGTCCGGCTCGTGCTGAATAGGACCGGGACCACGTTGCTGACCGACCCGACTTCCTACGTTGCCGCGGTAAACCAAATGGGCATTCACGTTCACTGGCGGACCGGCGATGGTGGCGGAACACATTACTACGCACGCGACACGAGCCGCGCCTTCGATGAAGATGTGGAAGAGAATACCCTCGTGACCGATATTTGCACGGTCACCGATGGGTCTGCGACGGGCAGCAACCACGGCGGCACCACCGGCGCGACCATCCTCCAAAACAAGACGATGGCCATTTGGACCGATCCCAATTATGGGTTCTCGCTGACGGCTGTATACTCGGGCCTTTGGCAACCGCGCTTGCTCGGCAGCGGCACCACGATGGCCGCCATCGACCGGCACGTCGGTCAACTCGACTTCCTTGCCGACAATATCAGCTTGAACGTCGGCGGCACAAGCGAATTAGTAAATGGCAGTCCCGGCCACTTAACGGATGTGCCATATTTCTATTTCAATTTCCTCGGGTCCAATCGCGGTGGCTCTCAGGGTGTCGTCGTGCATGGGATGTGGGATTACTATGGGCTGCTTTCACAGCACGATCCTACGACACTTGCTGCAACGCTCATTGCTTCCCCCTTTACGGATGGCAATCTGGAGCCTGACTCAAGGTGTACTGGCTGTTTGGTCCAGTATGACGTTGAGGAAATTGGCGGTGGAGCAATACAGGTTGCCACCTTTAGGGACGCATCCTTCGCCGATCATCCGGGAGTTCTGACCTTGCACGGTGGCGCAAATTTCTGGACAGGCGAATGGACATCCCTCACTGTAGCTCCTGACGGGAGTGGCATGTCGGGAAATATTGACGTTTTGTATGATGGCAACGTGTGGCCGAGCGACAACAGCAGGACGCCTACAGGGTTGCCTGACACAACAGGGATCATGTCACTGCATGGCCAAATCACTTTGACTCGTGCAAGTCAGTCAACGGCGTACAGTTCATCTGCCGATTGGGCTGCGAACTGGGCGGCCGGAGGATGTATCCGAGGTCACATACCCTATTACAGTACGGTCGACGTGACGAATCCCGTCAATGCAAATTACCAGGCTACTGGAGTCATACTCTACGTGGATGAGGGCTGGAGTTCTTACGACCATGCGACTGCCCCGACCCAGTTCGACGCGCAAGACTTCAATTTTTTCAATTCTAGCAATATGGCTTCCTCGGAGCTTCGATTTGGGCACAAAGATCCTACCGATCTCGCATGGGGCGGCGACGGTGGGAATATTGCCTTCACCGGTGGTGTGGCCGATGCGATTGAGATACATATGATTGACCCTTATCCAGGCGAGATGCGAGACTTGACCCGGTATGCAACCGACACATACCAAATTGAGAATATGACGTTTAACAATTTGCGAGGGTACACGATACTGGCCGAGAATGATCAATATACTTATTCGACTATTGGCGGCTATCCGGCGCCGGGTTATCCCCATATCACAATATCAGGAAATCATTTCGAGGCATTTTCACCCAATCAAGCATTCCCTCATACCTCCAGCGGTCTGCCTTTTCCAGTCTATGGGATATATATTCGGAGTTTCAATAGTGAAGGATACGACGGCTCTCAAATCGGACCGATCGACATTTTCGATAATCACTTCGAGTATAATAATTGTGATCAGAATGTTGACGTGCAAGATGAACCGCCCGTCGCGATCATTCTTGAAAACACCACGGCGAATGTTGAAGGCAATACTATTACTGACTACGGATTTGCATACGGAATTTTTGTACGAGAACTCGTTGCAGGTGGCCCCTATACGACAATGTCATACCCTTTCATATGCAACAACACCATACAGTACTTGCAACTAGAGAGCGAGAAAGGGTGTGGCACAGGCGGCTTCAATTGGGGCGGAAGAGGGATAGTCTCGCGTTATGGAGGAGGTTACTTAAAGTTGAATACTTTGAGTAGCAATGATGTCGGCTATTTTGGTCTATTTGCCGATAGGTCATTTCTCATCTTCAATAACATATATGACAATGTGGACTATGAAATTGAATTGTGGAATTCTTCGCGGCCCAACTTAACCGGGGTCCATGGCCCAACGGATGATTATGCGGCGTATAATGAAATTTACGGGCCCTCATCCGGCAATACCGTTGCTGCTCCTTTTCCGATTCCTATCTATATTTCGGATGGTACCTCTAATATATTCGTAGGTAAGCTTCTGAGTGGGTGGACTAACTGGGGTGAGAACGATCTTTACTCTACATCAACTGGTTCGTACAGCCCTGTGATTCATACCGACGCAACCATCAATCTTGGTAACATCGATAATAACTTCTGGGGCTATGGTGTTTATCCCGATGCATACACGTCTGCATCTCCGTGCTACCAGTGCGTTTGGAATAGTGGCACTGACATAAACGCGGAGGCGGAAATACCTCCGCTTCACCCACCATACTACACGATTACCTTTTCGGCCAACCCTACTGGTCGGCGAACGGCGCCCACAATTACATCGCGCCCGTCTGTCAGTTGTGGCACCGGTTGGGGTGGTGGCGCAGCCGTTAAACAGCTCCCCAATCCCCAGAGCAAGAAAGCACCGGAGTGGGCGGATACCGCCCAAGCTTGCAATGACATGTTCTGGTCAGGTGATTATTTGGGATCAGAATATCATGAATGGCAGAAATCCTATGACACACTCAAGCGGTTCATCGAAACTTGCTCGTACAACGTTAGTACTCCTCAGGCATTTAGGGACATGACGAGTGCGGTGACACATCTTTATGGGCCTTACGGCGGTGTGATGCGCGATCCATATCTTAAGTGGCTTGAGTCTGTACTCTATTTGAACACTCGGGATCAGGAATATTTTTGCGCGGACGTCGAGCAAATCATGGGATCGTTACCATTGCCGAACGATACAACGCCCGGAAGTTTTTCGAGAGGGACAAATATCAGCTTGGCGGTCCTCGCGTGGCTTATCCACAATACTACATGCGATACTCCAGCCTTGAGACAAGAGTATGATTGGTCGCGTGAAGCTCAGCGCGAGCAATGGGCGAACAATCCTTCTGCCTATAAGCTGGATACTACTCTGCCGACGATGCAGCAGCTTGGCTTAGACTCACTTTTGGCGATCCACTTTAAATACGCCTGGGTGCCGAGCGGCGGAGATTTTGGCAAGCACGTCTCGTCGTACTCGGTATCGGAGAACCCGCTGCATGACGTGACGACGCTTCGGTTCGATCTCTCGGATGCGGAGTATGTGCGCGTGGAGGTCTTCGATGTGATGGGCAACAACACGCCGTGCCCCTCGCTTCAAAAGACGGGGGATGGCTTGTTCGAATCGGGCCAGCACCAAATCCCAATCGACTTCTCGCGCTGCGCCTCGGGCACGTACTATCTCCGCATCACGCTCGGCACTGGGGAAGTGCGGACGATTAAGTTAGTGAAAGAATAATTCGGAATTGAAGTGTCTCAAAGCCCCTTGCCTGAGTGGTGAGGGGCTTTGTTGTTTTGCCGCCGAATTATGAAGAGGCTCTCTCCGTTCCCATATTGTCGCTGCAACCAATCATCAAACCTGATCATCCGTGCTATCTCTTCAATTTCTTGGCGCAGCCGGACAAGTGACCGGCTCGAAGTACTTCTTACGCACCGCGACCCATCGCGGCGTCTTGCTCGATTGTGGACTCTTCCAGGGCGGTCGAGCGCTCCGTGAAATGAACTGGACTCCATTTCCGGTGCAGATCTCGGACATCGCGAATGTTGTGCTGACCCACGCGCACCTCGACCATACCGGATATATCCCACGTCTTGTGAAATCCGGTTTTGCCGGACAAGTCTGGTGTACACCGGCAACGCACGAGGTCACGCAGTTTATTTTGCGCGATAGCGCGCATCTGCAAATGGAGGACGCGCAGTCTGCCAACCGGCATCATTACTCCCGTCATAAGCCGGCACTTCCGCTGTATGATGACATCGACACAGAACGCGCGCTCGGATTCTTCCACGTGCAGGAACGTCATACGAAGAAGGTGCTGCCGGATTCGATCAGCTTCGAGTATTCCAACGCGGGCCATATCCTGGGTTCGTGCTCGGTGCTGATGGAGAAGCGCATCGATGGCCCGAATGATAATGCGACTGGCGCGGTCCGCGTGCTCTTCTCCGGCGATATTGGCCGCGAGCATCCGATCTATCTCAAAGTCAAAGAGCCGCCGCCGGCCGCCGATTATGTCGTCTGCGAATCGACGTATGGGGACAAGCAACATGCGAACATCGATCCGACAGAGGAGCTGTATGGGATTATGAAGGACGTGTTGGCCTCGGCGGCCGTGCTGGTCATTCCAGCGTTTGCAGTCGATCGCGCGCAGGAATTGATTTACTGTTTGAATGCGCTGATTCGTGATAAGCGAATCCCGGCGGTCCCGACCTATGTTGATAGCCCGATGGCCACCTCGGTCACTGCGCTGTACGAGAAGTATCCTGAGGAGCACACGCTGCTGACTTCCGAGATGCAGGAGCCCGACAAGAATCCTCTGTCTTTTCCCTCCCTGCATTTTACACAGACCGTGGAGGATTCGAAGCGTCTGAATCAACTCAAAGGCCCAGCGATCATCATCAGCGCAAGCGGAATGGCCACCGGCGGACGCATCATGCATCATCTGGCGAACCGGTTGCCGGATGAGAATACGATCGTTCTCTTCACAGGGTATCAAGCCGAAGAAACACTCGGGCGGGATTTGCTCAATGGTGCCCAGACAGCGACGATCTTTGGCGAGCATATTCCTGTGAAAGCACGTATCTTGTCACTCACGAATTTCAGTGCCCATGCCGATCAGCGGGAAATCATCGCTTGGCTCCGCCAAATTCCCAAACCGCCGAAACGGCTCTTTCTGACTCACGGAGAGGATGGTCCGCGTACCATACTCAAAGGCGTCATCGAGAAGGAGCTTGGATGGAATGTATATCTTCCAAAGTTAAATGAGATCGTCGATCTAACGGTGTAGTGAATTAGCGCGCGTTTTGAGATTGAGATCACCGAGGTTTATGATGCAGATCCGGACCAGGGCATTTGTAATACGTCGCTCGACCGTATTATCGCTGCTCCTCCTTGCTGGCGTGATCTTTGGCAGCCAGCCCGCATCCGCACAACTGTTTGGTGTGACCGGAGCGAATCATCCAGAATTATTCTGGCAAGAGATCGAGACCGATCATTTCGTGATCGTATATCATCAGGGCCTCGATTCCATCGCGCGAATCGCGGCGCCGATTGCGGAGGAAGTCTATCGGGTCGTCACGACAAATCTCGAGACAGAGATGTCTGGCAAGGTCCGGATTTATCTTTCTGATAACGACGAGGAACGCAATGCCTTCGCATTTATGGACGACTACATTTTCGTCTGGCTGCGCGGCATCCTGGATGATAACCTCTTTTCGCTGCGTGCAAGTGGCACTTCGAAGTGGCTGCGCTCGGTGCTCTCGCATGAGTTCACGCATATTGTAATTGCCCGCGCGACACATACCTGGCTCGATGTGCTTGCCCCAGAGCCCAAAGTGCCGCGATGGTTCAACGAAGGGATGGCGCGGTACATGGAGCCCGACGGCTGGACAAACGATCTCGATGTTCCGCTGCGCATTGCCGCAGTATCCAGTAAGCTCGATCTTGGGTCGGATGACTTCCTTGCCGGCACGCTGATCTATGAGGGCGGTCAATCGCTCGTCCGGTATATTGCGTGGAAGTATGGCGATAGCTCGCTTGCCAGAATTATCAAGCATGGCACGCGTGGCCTGGTGCCGTATGATTTCGACGAAGCTGTTCACGGCGTAACGAAGCATAAGCTGGGTGAGATCATGGAGGAGTGGCACAAGTCGCTCAATGTGTATTATAACACTGAGTTTGGCCAGAAAGAAGATGTCGAGGACATCGCCCGGAAGATCCCATCGGGTCTGGCGGTCGTTGGTGCGGCCAGGCTGGCACGGGATGGCAAACGGATCGCAATTCTCGGTAAACGAACGATCGAAGAATCGACGAAGCTTTTCATACTCGATAAGGATACTGGCAGCTCCGCGAAACTGCTAACCGCCGAATCGGGAATTGAACCATATCTTTCATGGTCGCCGGATGGCAAGCAGCTTCTCTTTTCGAAAATTCGTTTCGGCGATCATGGCGATCTGATTTACGATCTGTTCACATGTAGTACCGAGTCCGGAGACTTGACGCGCATTTCTTCGAATCAGCGGCTTGAATATCCCGATTTCTCGCCCGATGGCCGAACCATCGTGTGTGCGCAATTCCGGCGCTCTGGATCCGATCTTGCCTTGCTCGATGCGGATGGGGAGCACATTCGCAATCTCACGCACTTTGATGACGACAACATCGAGGTCTATTCGCCGCATTGGTCGCCTGATGGGAAGCATATTGCCTTCAGTATCTTTCGCAAAAATGGGATGCGGGATGTGGCCAGTGTCGATGTGGCTTCTGGAGCGGTTGCGTATCTCACGAATGACTCGATCAACGATCGTTATCCGGTCTGGATGCCAAGTGGTGATTCAATCATCTTTCTCTCCTTTCGTAATGGGCTGCCGAATTTGTACGTGATCGATGGACGAGACGGACAGAGTGGACGCTCTGGACGGCAACTGACCGACGCTGCTTCCAACGTCCTTGCGTGGGACGTGCGTCAGGATTCGGTTCTCATCACTTCGTTCGCATCGAGAAATTCCGTGCAGATGTATTGGCTTACCACGAGCCGCACAATTCGAAGTGCCCCGTTGCCGCCACTTGCCACGAAATACACGGCGTGGAGAACGGTGCGGTGGCCACTCATCACGCGAGCGCCAGATTCGATTCCTTCAACCATCACAGTCGGGCCATACGAATACAACTCGCTGGGACATATTCATCCGTTGCTCATCCTTCCGCTTATCGGCTCCGACCTAACACACACTGGAGACGCTGGCACTCAGTGGGGTGGATTTACACTCATGTCGGATGAGATGCAAAAGCATGCTCTGCAAGCCTACGGACTCTACGGTGATGTGAGCAAAACATTCTCATACGGCGTCGAGTATGTGAACAATCAACTTCTGCCCAGCATAATCGCAGGCACATCGAACTCACTCGATTTTTGCGATGTCCTCTCTGACGTTGCATATTACGAACAATCCCATCGAGCCAATGTTGGGCTGAATCTGGCGCTTCATACACCGAACTCGTTGACGAAGCTTCACAATCTATTCTTCGGCGGCCAATGGATGAAGCTCGATCCATGGAATACCATCGAGTTCGATTCGGTGCCGGCTGCGCATCGTCCGATATCGGTACAACTTCTCGAACTCACTGCCAGTTATGCATTCGTGTCACCCTTAAGCGAGCTGCGACTCGAGGCGCAACATAGCGACAAGAAACTCGCGAGTGATTTGACGCGAACACGGTTGCGCGCAACAATCCGGCAGGCGTTCTCCGGCGAGGATGAGCGTAGTCAAATTGCCTTTAGCGGCCGAATCGCAGCCGATCTAGGAGACGAGTTACCGCAAGACTTCCTCGGGTTTTACAAGTATGATAATTTTGAAGAGGGCTTCAATCTTACGGGCATTCATACACTCGATCGGCTGCGCGGTATTCGTCGCTATTATTATGGTAATCGGCTGGTAATGGGATCCGTTGAGATCGTTCAGCAAGATAAGATATTCAGCGGCCTAGTGCCGATCCTAAAAGCTCTCTCACCATCTCTTGTCGAATTCTTCGATATTGGTTCGACCTGGTATGCGGACGCTCCAACGAATAATCCCAATGTGACCATTACTCCACTCTCTAAAACAGAGTGGCTGAAAACCGCCGGCGCTGAACTTCGTAGCGGACCGTTCGAAGGTGGCGTTGGCTGGGAGCTGGTGAAGAACTCCTCGGCGGACTGGTTCTTCCGGGTTACCACTGGCTTCTGAAGAAATATGGGATTCGCCACAACGATGGCTTATCCCAAAAACTTATTCTGCTCTTTCTGTAGCTCTTTGATGAGATAGCGGAGGCGCGGGTTCTGGGAGCCGTGGGCGAGCGGGAAGTAGTGCTCGGTCGTCTCCATAATATACTTGATCGGATTCTTCTTTACGTTGAACTCCAGGCAGCGATAGGTATCCAAACGGTCAGCGAGCTTTAGCATCCGCGCGTCCTCGCTCGACTGCATCAGCCGCTCGACATATTCGCGCTCGACCCAGTCCTTCATTGGACCAGTGGCCTTGATGTCCTTCGTAAGCTTTTGAACGAGATAGCTTGTGTACGATCCGAAATTCAGTTCGATAATCTCTGGCGTAAGCACGTTCGAATCTTCCAGAGCATCATGGAGTAATGCCGCGCAGATCAGCGGAGGATCGAAGTGATTGAGTTCTTCGATAAAGATTTTTGCGACACGGCTTGGATGCCAGAAGTATGGGGTACCGTCCAGACGTTTTTGGAATTCGTGAACGCTCTCGGCCATGTCGTAGGCATCGAGCACTTTATTGACATCGACCGCGTCCATTCCTCGCTCGCGGAGCATCGATTCGAGATCCTCGCGGGAGAGAAATGTTAGATTATATTTTGGTATCCCTTCTTCAAGTCGCATTCGTTGTCCGCGCCATGTGGCGTCATCATCAAACTTAGACGTTGAACCTAAAGTGCATAATATCCCCGTCCTGCACAAGATACTCTCGGCCTTCGCTTCGGAGCAATCCCGCATCGCGGACAGCAGCCTCTGACTGAAGCCGAATAAAGTCGTTAAACCGCATGACTTCGGCTCGAATAAAGCCTTTTTCAAAATCGGTATGGATGACAGCCGCCGCTTCTGGTGCTTTCGCACCTTTTCGAACGGTCCAGGCTCGAACTTCTTTTGGTCCAGCCGTGAAGTATGTCTGGAGACCCAGCAGATCGTAAGCTTCGCGCACCAGCGCATTGAGCCCCGGTTCCTTTAGTCCAAGCTCGTGCAAGAATTGTGTACGGTCTTCCTCCGGCAATTCGACCAATTCCATTTCGATCTTGGCGCAGACGGGTACCACGCGGGCCCCTTCCTTTGAAGCAATCTCGCGCACTGTCTCGATGTAGTCGTTGCCATTCACGACGCCGGCTTCATCGGTGTTCGCAACATACAGAACTGGCTTTGAGGTGAGAAGATAAGTATCACGCATCCATTCTTTCTCATCATCATTGGCGATGGGGAAGTATCGAGCGAGTCTACCCTTGGCCAAATGTTCGCGCAGACGTTCGTAGAAGTCCGCTTCGGCCCGAGCCTTGGGGTCGCCGGTCTTCCCCTTGCGTTGTGCGGCGTCCGATTTTTTGTCAAGCGTCTCGAGGTCCTTGAGAATCAATTCTGTTTCGACGACTTCGATGTCTCGCCGGGGGTTGATATCCGCATCGACGTGGATCACATTCGGGTCATCGAAGCATCGAACGACATGCGCGATGGCATCGACTTCGCGAATATGGGAGAGAAACTGATTCCCGAGCCCTTCACCTTGTGCGGCGCCCTTGACGAGTCCGGCTATATCCACGAACTCGATTGTGGCCGGGACTTCGCGAGCAGGATTGACGATTTCGGTCAATTCGTGAATGCGCGTGTCTGGCACCGGTACGATTCCAGTATTCGGCTCGATCGTGCAGAATGGGTAATTCTCAGCGGCAGCCTGGCTGGATGCCGTGATCGCATTGAATAGCGTGGATTTGCCAACATTCGGAAGACCAACAATGCCGCAGCGTATTCCCATGAAAAAGTGCTAAGTCCGATCTACTAAGGTGAGGAATGATGGCATTGGTGTGTGCCATTGTCGAAAGACCGGCGCACCATGATTTGTTCCGGAAATCATCATTTGGGTGAATCTTGGCGAGGCACCGAACGCGTTCGCCGGGCCGTGAGGCCAAGCGAGTAGAAGAGCCCGCCATCCTTGGTGGAGAGCTTGAGCTGTTGGCCAGCGCCCTCCCAGGTCATGATGCGATAGACATTATGGTACTTCTCCGGAGTGCCATAGAGCTTGTCAAGCGCGGCGCTCGTGTGGTTGAACGCCATTTGCGCGTGCGTGGAATCCCGCTGCTTTGACACAAAGAGCAGCTGGGTGACTTCCGGTCCTTCAACCGAGACTCGAAACTCCCCCGAATCATGCAGGCATTCACCTTTGAAGGAAATGATGCTCGCTCCATCTCCACCACCCCAGAGGATTGTATCCAGTGGAGCGTGGGAATATAGGATAATCTCTCGAGTCAACATCCCTGGTCGAAGTCCATGCAACTCGAACGGTTTCCCAGGTTGCGCGAAGGATGCGTCCGTCACTAGAAGGCTCAAAGCGATTAGGCCGATCAGTCTCATGTGTCCTATCAAAGCTTAGTCAAGTTTCAGGCTTCTGGCAATTGCCCGGAAGTATGCGTACTGCAGTTGCTGATTCGGCATATCCATTGGTGCGAAGAGCAGTAGGATCGCCCGAGGTGTCAGAAATGCCGCGACATAGTCCACTGTACTGTCGCCGGTTTTCGAGACGAACTCATACCCGCCGCGGATATACTTACGCGTGGCAAGGTCATCAACTTGAAAATCGCCAATCGAACTCGTGGCGACTCCCTTTGCACCAAATGCCATTTCCGCCTTCATGCGGAAGTTCCTCCAGGTCGCAGAGTCAATTGTCCCCACCAACGTCGGCCGCATGGAAAGTGACATTGCCACCTTCTTCGGTTCCAGTGGGTCGCGGAAGATCAACGAGTACGTGCCGGTGGAGTCGAGTGTTTCGATGCCGCCCCAGGCCGGGTTCGTTTCGATTGAGAAGGGGAGCAGCGAGGGCTGGAATGGTCGACGTAAGGTCGGAGCACCAGGACCTGCCGTTGGGTCGTGAACATACGTAAGGCGTGCCGTATGATATTTCTGGACGTCCATTTCGTATTCGAACGGTCGAGAGTCGAGTAGGGTCTTGCGGTCGCGAGACCAGACATCGATAAGGACGAAGTATTGCGTCTTCGGGAAGCTCAGCAGCACCAGCGGCTCATGCGGCTCATAGCCACGAAGGGTATCGTTAATGTAGAACGCCGGCTCCGTCACCGTATCTTCGCGAACACCCAGCATCCCAAGCTCCGGAAACCGGACGACAATCCTGGTATTCACGGTGTCCAGCACTTGCAGCACAGCAGTCGGATAGGGAAACGTGTTCGACGTATCGCCTTCGGAGCTGCCCAAACCGGCGATCCGATAATATTTTGACGGAGTCGCGAAGGGCGAGACCGCTAATTTCGGCACCGGCTTCTTCTTCCCCTTTTGAGGCCGCTGTGCCATTGCGGGGCTCACCAGCGAAGGCCCAATACCTACTAGCCCTATTAAAACCCAGAACCGTACATGCATGACATTGTATCAACGTCATGCTGGATGCACGGTTCCGGGTTGGCTTCGTAGTACTGTTCTATTGTGCTTAAGAAATCTTCACCAGGCGGATCGCGATCAGCACATGATCGTCGATATCCTTCTGATGGCTCGTATCTCGCGGATCGAACATCGTCCCATTCAGCAGTCCTTCAATGTGGAACACGAGTCTCGGATCGAACTGGAAGGCCAGCGTCATGGATGACCCACCTGAGATCACGATATTATTCAGATCGCTGAACTGGTTGTCGTGGTCCTTAAAGCGGAGCGTGAAATTCTTCGAGGAAATCGAGCGATTGCGGAAGTACGTTCGCACGCCATTCGAAACCGTGTAGCCATCGATAACGACCGTGTACGTCTGGTTTCCGCTTACAAAATCAGGATAGGCCGCCAGGATCGCCGCATCGGCCGCATCGTTCTGGTTAGGCTTGTGAAGCTCGAACTTGACGCGATCGTATGTCCCGGCAGGGATTGTAACCGTCGTAACCACATGGGTTCCAGTCGAATCGAACACCATGACGAACGGACCGGTCTTGATCTCCGCATCATGATCGTCCTTCGATGTGTCCTCAACATCCGAATGCAATTTGATGTCCTTGATGAACACCTGAACTCGCGTCACGACGATCGACGAAAATGTCAAATCCGTTGGGACCTGGCCTTTGACGACCATTTGGTTTACGTCCGAGGTGGCTAGCTGCGATTGCATCGTGACCGTCCCATCGTTCGTGGAAACGCTCGTGGTGCTCGAACAGCCGCCAACGAGCAGAAGCGCTACTGCAAAGGATACTGGAATGAAAATAAATGGAAAATTTCTTCGTAGGAATAACATAAGCTCAAAGTGGAATAATGGTAATCTCACTTTGCATTATATGCCGAAAGCGTGCCAATGGCCTGTTCATCTTATTACAGGCCGATCTGCTTCTGTAAGCGGAAGCGCAATCTGCCAAGTCCCCGACGGGATCGATCGCCCCGCCAGCCACGGATTCAGCACTTTCACATCTTTATACAGGTATCCCATTCCAAATGCCCAATCCGAAATCGATGCAATTGGTCCGGTCACCGATGCATATTTCACCGCTGGCGTGTGATAGGGCTTCAGGTGACCGAAGTCCAGACCATACTTATCGCCATGTGTCATCAGCTCTTTGAGTGCCGCGATACGAAACACATAGCGCATCGTCTCATCGTTCAGATTCAGATTCCAGTAACTCTCGGCGTGCTGCCATTGCATCGCCGTCGCCACGTTGTCCTCGCCCATGTTGTAACCAGCGGCGACAAGCGTCCACGTCGAGAACATCGACTTCATATACTTGAAGTAGGCAATCGCCGCGCGAGTCGCTTTCTCCGGATCGAGCCGCTCGTCGATCAAGTCATCCACGCGCAGACCGAACCGCTGCGCCGTGCCGGGGATGAACTGCCAGAAGCCATTCGCATTCGCCGGCGACTTGATATTCGCCAGACCGCTCTCCGCAACGGCCAGATATTGCAGGTCCGTTGGCAGACCCGCATCTTCCAACATTTTGTGGATCATCGGGAAGTATCGCCCCGACCGATTCCACCAGATGACGAGCGCGCTCGCGTTGTTCCAGTTGTAGTAGAACTCGCGCTCGAACCGCTCGCGCATTTCCCAATTCTCCAGCGGCACTCGCTCGCCGAAGATCGAGACCTCCTTCGGCAATTCGAGATCGGTGATGCTTCGGCCACCGGCAAAGGGTCCCGGCGCGTAGCCGGGTTCACCGAAGGGAGGTGCGGCTTGCGTCCGCGATATTTCGAGCGCGTTATGCCCCGCACTCCACCGGTCCACGACCATCAGCGCGAGCAGCACGCCTACGCTCACCACCACACCCAGCGCCAGATTCCGAATACTTCGCGTCACGAGTTCGAACATAGTTAGCTTCATCGCTATTCAACAATCGGGCTCATGGCATAGTCTCACCTGGTCATTCCTGCCCTACTGTTTCTGCCGTGTCACTGAGACACTATATATTATTTTGTATTTGATTTTCGGAAGTGTTTCATGAAACGGTCGCGGTGTCACTTGGACAGCAATGATCTTTCGCATTGCAAAGATGCCTATTTTGCTTCAAATTCGTTATTCGTAATTCGTAATTCGTAAATTGACGAAGAGACTCCCCTCCACCTAATATATAACCTACGGTATCGCATATTTTCGATGAATTCTGCAAATAATCGCAGGGACGCTAGAATAAAGTGCCGGAGGCACGATGTACCCGCAGCCCAGGGTGAAGCGAAGCATCGCCAACGATGCGAAGCGGAACCCTGGGTCACGTGAGTGGAAAAATTTATTAGCCCCGGAGGGGGCGGTGTACTCCGCCCCTTGTATACTGCTCACATTCTGTAGCAGCCTTTGTTACGGTATATAAACCGCAACAGACGGAGTGTAGCAGAAGCGTGGTGAACTTCACCGTTCCTTAGCGGCGATACTGTTAGATGCATTATCGACCCTGTTCCGGAG
>JAUZNX010000014.1 GCA_030706745.1 Bacteroidota bacterium | reverse complement strand
TGGGTTAGCGTCGTGCGGAAGTTCTGTAGCCCTGAAAGGGCGGAGTACATCGCCCTTTCAGGGCTACATATTCTTTTCGCGTCTGCAACCCAGGGTACCGCTCCGCCGCAAGCGGCTTCGCTCCACCCTGGGCTGCGGGTACTCCGTGCCTTCGGCACTATGTTGGTAGCGGTGGCTTCGCGCAAGCTGAGGCGCGCGCGCTACAACGCGCGACCGAGGAGTGCGGTGAAGGCCGAAGTGTTTAGCCGCGAAGCGGCGGCGTACTCGCAGCCCAGGGTGGAGCGAGCTTGCGAGCGTAACCCTGGGTTAGCGTCGTGCGGAATTTCTGTAGCCCTGTTAAGGGCGGAGTACATCGCCCTTTCAGGGCTACATATTCTTTTCGCGTCTGCAACCCAGGGTTCCGCTCCGCCGCAAGCGGCTTCGCTCCACCCTGGGCTGCGGGTACTCCGTGCCTTCGGCACTTTGTCGGGAGCGGCGGCTTCGCGCAAGCTGAGGCGTGCGCTACAACGCGCGACCGAGGAGTGCGGTGAAGGCCGAAGTATTTAGCCGCGAAGCGGCGGCGTACTCGCAGCCCAGGGTGGAGCGAGCTTGCGAGCGTAACCCTGGGTTAGCGTCGCGCGGAAGTTCTGTAGCCCTGTTAAGGGCGGAGTACATCTTTCTGGTGTGGGACATGCTTTAGCTTGTCCCAGTATTTTGGGGCAAGCTAAAGCATGCCCCACACCGCGGGACCCAGGTTACTTCGCTTTGGCTTTGGCCTTTTTGCGTGGGGGAGTGCCTGTGGACGAGGTTGGGCTGGCCTTCTTTGCACGGGCTTGCTTGGCCTTGTAGGTTTTCAGGAATTCGCTGACCGCCTTCGACTCTTCGGGTGTGGTGTCGCCCGAGATATAGATGTCGATGCTGTCGAATTTTTTGTAATCAGGTCTCATCGAAGTCCTTAAAGTAGGTACGCACCAAACGGAGCGCGGCTGCTGTGTCTAAGAACATCCGATGACCCTACATCCGTTTAGCTCCAAGCGTATTCTCATAGTGTTCGATAAGCTTTGTTTTTGCGAGGAAAACGACCACGCCGTCATATCGCCGCTCGAACGATGTTTTGCAGGCAAATGCAACGAGATTTCCAGGGACACCTTGATAGAGTTTGCTCCTCCCAATATTAAAGTCCGCACTTTCGAGCAGGTGAAGAAAGACGTGATCGTGCTGGTCGGAGAGACTAATCAGTCCCTGAATGACCGACGGATTCTCACGCGTTGTCAGCTTGTAGACTTCGCGGTTAGGGTCATGCAATTCGAGCGGCCAATCGAATTGCCACACACCATCCTTCAAAAGAGCCTCGTCGTGAAGGGTCAGGCGCACGATTTCGGTTTCGAAGACCTCTCCCGAAAGGAGGTTCTCGATGGAATTGGTTAGCTTGTCAATCTCGAAATCGAGTCGTCGTTACTTCGGCATGATGCAAAACTACGGTTTTCCGCAGCGGCTTTGCGCAAGCTGCGGCGTGCGCCCTGCGGGTACCCGGCTACGTAGGGACGTGCCGCGCACGTCCTGTCTCGGAACACACGGAGAATTCAGGTTACGCCAGCAGTCATGACGTGCGCGGCACGTCCCTACAATTTAATCAATAATTCATCGAAAATATGCGATGCCAGAGGTGTCGAACCTCGTTGTATTAGATGGAGGGGGGTCTCTCGGGAAAATATGAAATATGAAATATGAAGTATGAAATATGAAATTGGCTCTTTTCAATCAAGAAGCATGGTTGGCCAGGTGACACCGTAACTCGTTCATGAATATTTTCCGAAAACGGAATATATAATTATTTGATGTTGTCCCAAAACAGCTCAGCAGTGCGGGGAAGTAGCATTCTCAATGCAGCCTCGCGCAAGCTTAAGCGCGCGCCAGATGTCATTGTATCTTTGCAGGGATGAAACCGAAGATTATTGCTCTCATTTTGCTTTGCCTGCTTCTTGTGCCTTGCGCCATGTTTGGCTACTATCAGGTGCAGCGCAACCTGTTTAACCTGACGTTTGCCGAGCGCGACGAGCAAGGCAAGCCCGCGCAATGGGGTTGCTGGACCAAGGGTTCGTCGTACTCCTGCGATAGCGGAACTGTGCCGGCGGGTAAGTACTCGCTGCACGTGAAGGTCTCGAAAGGGGATGGTTCGCCCGGTATCGGTGCGAGCGTGATATCGCAGTCTGCGCTGCTTGCGCATGTGCGCGGGACGAACGTGACATACAGCGGCTGGATCAAGACGAAGAACGTCGCTCGCTGGGCGGGGTTGTGGATGCGTGTCGATGGCCGTCCGCCGGGTCAGTATACTGGGAAGATCCTTGCGAGCAACAACATGCAGGACTCGGCGTGGTATGGCACGCACGACTGGCGGCACTTCTCGTTCGTGTTGCCTGTCAGCGACACGGCGAAGAATGTCGATTTCGGCGTGCAGGTAGCGGGCAGTGGCGAGGCGTGGTTCGCCGGCCTGACACTGGACACGAATGGCGTTCGGCTGGCGCCATAAGGGTTCTTTTTCAATTTTCTTTTTCGGGGATTTAGAAATCGGAATCTTTTAGTCCGAGATGATGTCCTTTCCAGCTGAACCGCCAACAGGCGGCCCTTTTTGTCGCCAATTTCAAGGGCCCACAGCTAACCTGCTGTGGGTCTTTGTATTTCTGGCGAATCTGTGTTGTAAACGAGAGCTTCTTTCCGGCACGGCTTTAGCAGGTTGCTCATCATTAGATGAAGCATCCATCAGTTCGATACGGCGCAGCGATAGTGGTCGCTGGCGTGGCTCTGTATTTTGCGTTTCGGGGTCAGCATCTGCGCCGATTGGGAGTGGAGCTTCAGGGTGCGAACCTCCTCGTGATCCTCGCGGGCACGGGGGTGATGTTTCTGTCTCATTTGGTGCGTGCCTGGCGCTACAAGATGTTCCTGCGGCCCATCGCGCCGCACACCAGTTTGACCTCAGCTTTTCGCGCGCTGATCGCAGGCTATGCGGCGAACAACCTGATCCCGCGGGCAGGCGATATTATTCGTCCAGTGCTGTTTTCGAAGCGCGAGGACATTCCGGTGTCGTCATCGGTCGCGGTGTTGCTGATCGAGCGGCTGACCGATCTTGTTGGTCTGACCGCGATCCTCATCGTATCGATCCTGTTATTCCAGAACGAGATCGCGCGCGAATTCCCGACTGTCGGCGCGGCGGCATTGCCCATTGTTGCCGCCTTACTGGCGATCTTCAGCATGGCGCTGCTGATCATCTTTAGCGAAAAGAAGACGACGCGGGTGATTCATTGGATTGGGCGCGGTTTACCGAAGCGATTTCGCGGCGCGATCGAGCACGGTGCCGCGCGCGTTGAGGATGGACTTCGAGGCGTCCGAAGTGGCTCGGCAATACCGGTGATCCTCGGAACGCTCGGTATCTCGGCGTTCTATACGATATCGATGTATATCAGCACGCTCGCGATGCCGGCCAGTTCTGGTAATGACATGGGCCATGTCGGTCTGCTCGGCTGCTTCCTGCTGCAATCGATGTCGGGTCTGGCATATATCATGCCGGCACCGGGTGGGACGGGGACCTATCACTTCTTCGTCAGCCAATCCCTTGCGACAGTCTTTGGTGTGCCCCCGGAAATGGCGATTGCATTCGCGACTCTTACGCATGCTTCCAACTATCTTTTGACGACAATAATCGGGGTCATCTTTATGGTTGCGGATGGGGTCTCGCTTTCCTCGGCTCGCAAACAGAATGTTATCGCCCGTCCCCCCATCGTGTTACCCGTATCCGGAGGGCGCCATCCGGTGGAATGAAAGCCCTCGCGTTCCGGGTTGATACCAGCGACCGCCCAGCCCACGCGGAGACCATTCATTCGAGAATTCTTGCCACAGTTGAACCGTCGCGCCCTTTCTTCTATCGCAATCGCTCTTGCGACTCTTGGCCTGCTCTATCTTGCCTTTCGCGGACAAGATATTGCAGGGTCGCTGCACGCTATTGGCGATGCGCACTTCTTCCCACTGCTGGGCGGAGTAATGATGATGTTCCTTTCGCACGCCGTCCGCGCGTTTCGCTGGCAGATCGTTCTTCGTCCGCTCAAACGGAGCACAAGTTTTTGGCGTGCTTACCGCGCAACACTTGCGGGATATGGTATGAACAATCTCATCCCGCGCTCGGGCGAAATCGTCCGGCCATATCTCATGTCTCGCGGTGAGAACATTCCGATGGCCGGAGCATTAGCCAGTGTTGTTGTCGAGCGCCTTGCCGACGTGATGGCCCTGGCGGTACTGATGATCTTCTCACTGTGGTCGTTTGGCACCCGGCTAACCTCCGTGTTCCCCATGTTCTCCGGCGATGCAATCATACTGCTTGGCGTCATGCTGGCAGCACTGATCCTGTTCATTCTGATGTTTTTTAGCGAGCGGCGTACGCTTCGCTTCGTCGATATTTTCGTCAAGCGATTGCCAGGCAAGCTGTCTGCGCGGGTCGAAAAGATCGCAATCGATTTTTCGCATGGTCTTCGCGGACTCGATCGCTCCGCGATTTTGCCTCTGGTGATTGGAACGGCCGGGATTTGGCTGATTTACGGTGTATCGATGTGGGTATCGCTGCAGGGGTTCGATGCCGCCGGAAATCTGACGTTCGGTGATGCCTTGCTGTTGCTGACACTCTCTGGGATCGCATACACGATTCCAACTCCAGGGGCTACTGGATCGTACCACGCGCTCATCAAGACCGGGCTCGCACTGATCTTCGGCGTGCCGGCAAGTATCGCTCTTGCCTATGCAATTGCCACTCATATTTTGAGTTATATTACTATTACACTAGCGGGTCTCGGAGTCCTCGTTGCCGAAGGACTCTCCTTTGACTCTGCACGGAAGCTGGGCGATGATCCAGCACCAGATACTCAGCACTCAGCACTTATGGCCGATGGTTGATATTCACTGTCATCTTGTCCCCGGCGTCGATGATGGCGCCGAATCCGTGGATGCCGCACTCGCGATGATCGAACAGGCGCGTGCCTGCGGTGTTACTGCAATCCTCACAACTCCGCACATCCGCGGACGGCTTGAAGATCTCGCGCTGCACGCGCACCACAAAGAGCGATTCCAGTTGGTGTTGGACCGTAAGCCCGACATGCCGCTGTACCTCGGTGGAGAAGTACGCGTGACTTCCGAAACGCGCGAGGTAGTTCAGCGTAAAGAGTTTACAGCATCTGAGCAATCGAAGTACATTTTGCTCGAAATGGACTTCGATCAAGTACCTCCTTACTTCAGCCAACTGTTGTTCGATTATCGGTTGTCTGGCATCACGCCGATCGTCGCGCATCCCGAACGCAACA
The DNA here is from genome assembly GCA_030706745.1 of Bacteroidota bacterium. Lineage (NCBI taxonomy): Bacteria > Pseudomonadati > Bacteroidota > Bacteroidota bacterium. The sequence goes on along the minus strand of JAUZNX010000014.1, from coordinate 91,711 downwards.
TGGGCGTGCTCCGGAATCCTGAGTATGCACTTGAGTTTGTACGTCATGGCGCGCTATTGCAGGTTACGACCGGCTGCTTGCTTGGTGAACTTGGCGAGTCCTTCCAGACTTGTGCGATGACATTAGTCGAATCGGGTCTTGTCTCGATCCTTGCTAGCGATGCCCACAATACAAAGACGCGGCCCTATACAAGTTGGCCAGGCGCATACGAATTACTGAAGAGGATCGAAGAGCGCACTCGCGAGTTTGCGCGGCCCATTATCGCCGATAAACTGGTGACCGAGCATCCACTGGCTGTCTGCGAAGGACGGTCAATTCCCGCAATCGAGCTGGATGAGGTCGCGGTGGATGCTATTAGAAAACGACTATCTGGCGCCGTCCACACGCCAGTGAAACGAAAGCGGTTCTTTCATTTGTAATAGATGAGCGACTCAGTATTGGGATTCGCGTGTCCGTGAGTATCAAGACATTCCCGTTTGCCACTATAGGAATGCATCAGAACTATGCCTGAATTTAAATCGAACGCGTCCGAAAACGGTCAGAACGGTAGAGGGCCCGCCCCGCGCGGTCCCGGTGGCCGCTTTCTGCCTAAGAAACAAACAACAAAGTCCAATCCGCAAACCGGCAACCCGAATACGGATGGAAGTGGCTCACCGGCGAGTACGTTCGGTTTTTCCAAACTGACGCCAGGGGACAGCCCGAATTTCAGCCGTGCACATGTCCAAAGTTCGAGCGTTCCGACCACCCGGCGGAGAAAGCCGGTTGAGCGCAAGCTGAACTTCTCCGAGTTGATCAAGGTCATGTATCGCGGACGGTGGATCTTGCTCTCCACATTCGTGATCGTCTTCGCGTATGCCGTCTATTCGACCTACTCGAAGCCATATATCTATGGTTCTTCCGCCCGATTATTTATCGATCATCCACCGGGTCCTACGCAAGTACAGGCCATGCTCGGCCCGGCACCCGAGGATCACAGCATCGGCAACGAGATGCAGTTCTTCAAATCGCATGTCGTGAGCCAGCACGTCGCACGGTTGCTGCGTGATTATGCGCTTGGCGATCGCATCGAGATTGATTCGCTATTTACCGATGCCTTCGGTTCGGCGAAGGACGTGCCGCCCGATCCGAAGCAACTCGCAATTATTCGCGTAAACGATAATCCCAAAATGCCTCGTATCCGAGGCACCGTGGATGTGGCTACGCTAGAGGCCCGCGCATCTGCCGCGGTATCGGTCGCACCCGAAGGGACCAATGATTACCTGCTGGTCTCCTCAGAAGCATACACTCCACTAGATGCTGCGTTTCTGACGAATCTGTATGTCGTGGTCTTCGTCAAAGATAATCAGGCTCGCGTCCGCGCAAACTCCGCTCAGCTTAAGCAGTATCTCTTCGATCAAAAGCAGCGCAGTTTCGATTCGTTACGGCGCGTGGAGAACAAGTTGCGGGATTATCTCGGAACCACCAGCGGCATGAGCGCAGAGGATATTGCGAAAAGTATTACGACCCAGTATGAAGACCTGAAGCAGAAACGGCAGGGAGTCGAAGTCGATCTCAATTTGCGAAGAAAGGTCTACGCGGATTTGATGACGAATCTCGACACCGTCGAGAAAAACTATTACGACAATCTGACGCTCGAGCCGCGAATTAACATGCTCCAAAAAGAACTCACCGAGTCGGAGTTCGAGATTCAGAGCATGGAAATGTCCAACAGTATCATGGATCCGCGGACTAAGAAATATCTCAAGGACGAGATCGATACGAAGAAGGACCGCAAGGCCCTGTTGGAGGAGAAACTTCGGACAGCAAGCGATCAATTTCTCCATTCCCAAGTCATTGTTCCGAATCAATCCGATCAATCCGTCAATGGGGATGTCAAGTACGCTACTGAATCCAGCTCATTGGGCACCATCTCCTCGCTTCGACAGAGTATTTTGAACGCGAAGCTTAAGATCGGGCAGGATTCGACTGTGCTCGCAGAGTATGACGCCAAACTTGGGGAGTTGCATGCCGAGGCTGAATCGATGCCGGAGAAGATCGTACAGACGTCGGCATTGAAGCGGTCAGAGGGGGTGGCTGAAAAAATGTACGGCCAACTGGAAGATCGCTATCTCGAAGCGTGGATGACTGAGGAATCGGTATTCGGTAACGTCAAGGCCGAGGATCCCGCCGCACTGATTGCAGCACCGATCCGCCCGAATCGTCAGTCGGCTATCGTGACGGGCGCGCTACTGGGTCTTGCAATTGGGATTGGCATCGTAGTGCTGCTTTCATTCCTCGATTCGACAATTCGCACGCCAGACCAGGTCGAAGCAGAAAATGTTACCTTGCTTGCGACGATTCCAGTCATCAATCACGCTTCGCAACCGCTTTCGATCTCGCCGGAGATCGCGAGTGCTGAACGGCCGAAATTCACGCCGCATCGCGCTTCGCATCTCGACCCGCATTCATCCGTGGCGGAGTCATACCGCTCTCTTCGCACGACAGTTCTCTTCAGCGGCCTTGACCGTGAGATCCAAGTTCTTGCGATTACGAGTTCGGCGCCCCAGGAAGGAAAATCGACAACGTCCTCCAACATGGGAATTGTCATGGCGCAGACAGGAAAGAAGACGCTGCTCATCGATGCCGATCTTAGGCGACCGGTGCTGCATTCGGTCTTTGGGCTCCCTCGCGAGCCAGGCCTGACAAATCTGTTATTTGAACGTGCTACGTTCGAGGAGGCGATCAAACAGACCGATGTCGAAAATCTGTATGTACTTCCATGCGGGATCATTCCGCCCAATCCTGCTGAGTTGTTAGGCTCCCAGCGAATGGGACAACTCATCGCGAAATTGCGTGAGGAATTCGACATGATCTTACTCGATACGCCGCCGGTGGTCGCCGTGACCGATGCACTGCTGCTCGGACACACGGCGGACGCCACGATCCTCGTTGCTCGCGCTGATGTGACACGCATTGACGCGCTCCTGCGCGCGATGGATTCGATCGAGCGTTCTGGGGCCAATATGCTTGGAGTCGTGCTCAACAATTTCAACGTCGCAAATGCCTACGGCTCGTATTACAAGTACTATCAGTACTATCACTACTATTCATCGACCCCACGGGCACCGAAGAAGAGTGTGTTCGAGCAATTCTTTCCGTTCCGGCCTAAGAATCTGCCGGTGGCAGAGTCAGAACGAGAAACAACATAAGTGAAGCCGCGGCGCCTCGCGATCGTTACCCAAGATCCCGCGAATTTCGGCGGTGTGCTGCGGCTCGTTGAGTATGCGTATCGGCGTGCGAAAGCCGCCGGCTTCGAACCAACGATCATCCATTATGCCCGTTTTGCCGAACATCCGGAATTGAGTGCCTCGCTTGCGAATATCTTTCGCGGGGAGTTGAACTTCTTGCCCAAGGTTCAGCGATATGAGTTTCGTGGAATGCAGAGCGTTGCAATCGGTGCGTATTTGCCCGAGTGGGAGCCGAACCGTATCCATGCGAACCGGTTCTGGCGCAACGAACTTGCTGAATTTGATGACTTCCTTCTCGTCACCGGCTCTGCACATACCGGCTTACCACTCGCTTCGCTGAAGAAGCCGTTCGTTGCGTGGGTTTCTTCAAGCGTTACTGCCGATCGTGGCGAACGGCTCCGATCGTCGCGCAACTTCTTGGCGCTCATCGAGCGATTGGGCATGCTGCCAGTACTGAAATCCGAAGCGCGGGTTCTGAATCAAGCAACGAGCATTCTTGCCGTCAGTAACGATGCACGAGATCAACTGCGACGGCTATCGAACACGCCCACTGAGGTGTGGCCATTCCCAATCGACACGGATCGTTTCCAGCCTTCTGAACTACGTGATTCACATCCGCGATTTCTGTTCGTCGGCCGTGCGAACGATCCACGCAAACGTGTTGCCCTTTTTGCGGATGCGTGCAACGAACTCCACCGAACGACGCCTGATCTCGAGTTCGCCGCAACGATCGTGTCGAGTGTAGCGGCGGGATTTCCGCGTCCATCCGATACGAATCTTGAAGTCCGTTCCGGAATATCGGATTCGGAATTGATCGAGATGTATAGCTCTTCGACTGCTCTGGTTCTGACCAGCGAGCAGGAGGGACTGGGGATTGCCGCGATGGAGGCCATGGCGTGTGGCCTCCCGGTTATTTCCACTCGCTGCGGCGGCCCGGAGACGTTTATCGAGGATACAATTTCCGGCTTTTTTGTTAGCAACGATCCGCGAAAGATCGCGGAGGCGATGCACACGCTTGCTCTGAACTCGGCACTTCGAGAACGGATGGGCCGCGCGGCCAGAGAGAGAATCGAGCGCGAATTCAGCGAGCGAGCGTGGAATCTCCGATTTGAAAAGATGCTAAGCGACCTCCCACATTCATAGAGCCTCTTTGACGATATGACTTATCAGACTATCGACACCGTTGATGTCAAGGGCAAGCGCGTGTTTCTCCGAGTCGATTTCAATGTGCCGCTCACCAAGGAAAAGCCATACACAATCGCTGATGACACACGCATCCGCGCAGCGATGCCAACGATCGAGGCTCTGCTCGCGCGTGGTGCACGGCTGATCATTGCAAGCCATCTTGGCCGTCCAAAGGGTGCGCCTGAAGAGAGGTACTCACTACGTCCGGTATTCGAACATTTGAAAGTGCTTCTTAGCACGAAGGTAACGTTTGCCAATGATTGCGTTGGCACTGAAGTCGAGAACTCGGCAAGCGGACTGAAGCCTGGCGAAGTACTCCTGCTCGAGAATCTTCGATTCCATGGCGAGGAGGAGAAGAATGATCCCGCGTTTTCCAAATCTCTGGCGGGATTATGTGATGTCTATGTCGATGATGCATTTGGCGCAGCGCACCGCGCTCATGCTTCTATCGAAGGTATCACTCATTTCGTTAGAATAAAGGCCGCGGGGTATCTGATGGATAAGGAGCTGAAGTACTTGGGCGGCGTGCTCTCCTCTCCTTCAAAGCCCTTCGTCGCTATCATTGGCGGCGCAAAGATTTCCGGCAAGATCGATGTCATCGAAAGTCTGCTCGGTCGTGCCGACAAGGTATTGATTGGTGGTGGCATGACCTACACCTTCCTGAAGGCGCAAGGAAAGGAGATCGGCACGTCGCTCGTCGAGGAAGATAAGGTCGAATTGGCAAAAGCACTGCTTGTCAAGTCTGCCAATCGGCTCGTGCTACCGGTCGATACCGTCGTCGCTCGTGAGTTCAAAAACGACGCCGAACATAAGACGGTGAATGTCGATGAGATACCTGCCGAGTGGATGGGTGTGGACATCGGCGATCGGACTATTCAGCAATTCCGCACGGAGATCGCTCGCGCGAAAACAATCGTCTGGAACGGCCCGATGGGAGTCTTCGAAATGCCAAATTATGCGACGGGTACCTTCGAGATCGCCCGCGCACTTGCGGATGCAACAGCTTCGGGAGCCACGACCGTCGTGGGCGGCGGGGATAGCGTATCGGCACTCGAACATGCCGGACTCGCCAGCAAGATATCGCATGTCTCCACTGGCGGTGGCGCGAGCCTCGAATTCCTCGAAGGCAAAGTGCTGCCGGGGGTAAAGGCACTCGAAGCCTAAATATTAGATCGACTTTCTCGTTTTCATTTCCGCTCAGCCATTAGTTTGAGGCATGAGGTTTGTCCGTGTATTCGTATTCGAATACGCTCTCCATCACTCATTCATTGAATGATGAAACACTCTTTCCTCAGCAAGTATATTTTTCTCGGGGAGGCCTTTCTGTTGAGCCTTGCGCTTATCGCTGCAAGTTGCACGAGAAAGACGAACACAGACTATGGGCTGGATTCAATCACATCCAGCGCAATCTCACCCGGTCCGAACCCTTCGTCATCTCAACCTGCGAACACTTCGATGTCCGATGAGAATATCATTGCTGCTCTATGCGCAGCCGATTCTGCCGAGATTACCGAAGCGAAATATGTTATTTCGCATACGAAGAACACCGAGGTGCGCTCATTCGCGAACATGATGGTTGTCGATCATTCCAAAATGTGGAAGGAAAAGAAAGAGCTTGCGAAGAAACTCAACGTTAAGCCGCTCCCTCCTGCGAACGATAATGGGTCAAGCATGATGGCTTCCGAAATGGATGCGTTGCGAAATGCTCCAAACGCCCATGCTATGGATAGTCTATATATTGCGGATGCCATTCAGGACCACAAAGAGGACTTAAAGGATGTGAAAGAGCTTCAGACGACCGCCCACCATGCTGAGTTAAGGGATGCAATCAAAGGTGCTGAGCCTGTTGTCATGAAGCACCTTGAACATCCCCGGGCGATCGAAAGCAAGTTAATGTCTGGTGCCGGAATGGCGGCTTCGAAACGAAGTCAGTAGCACTGAGCATGGCTGCTTCGATGTTCTTTCATTCGTGAATGATTTTGATGAGGAAGCATTAGACGCGGCACGTTCCGAACTGAACACGGAAGGCTCGGAGCAATCTTTGGAATATTTCTATGCATGTCAGTTTGCAGAGATTCCGCCGAGCGGCCGGCGGGGGAAGGTCGTCGAAGTGGATGATACCGAAATCGCGATCTTTAATATCAAGGGAGAAATCCTCGCCATTTCAAATCTCTGTCCGCATGAGATGTCGCCGGTCATGGCAGCCGGATTTGTCGATTGTAATGCCTGCGTGGTGGCCTGCCCGCTGCACGGTTGGACGTTTGACCTGCACACCGGCATGCAGATCGGAGTCCCTGGAAGCATCCCTGTCTATGATGTTAGACTCGATGGGGAAGAAGTGTGGCTTCGAAAGTCATCAATGACGTAACACAATCGCAACGTTCCAAGTCATTGATCTCTGCGCAATGGAGACATGATACGCCCCATTCGGAAAACCTCGGAGATCAAGCATTACACTGCCGTCGACAACTGTGTTGGTCGTAGTCAAAACGGTCTTCCCCGCTTCATCGCTCACGGTGATTGCGGTCTGTGTATTCATCGCATCCGGCAATGATAGCGCGACGATCTGGCTCTGCGTGGGATTGGGCGTCGCAGTTGCCTGGAGTCGTTTCTCGGGTATGGAAGGCACGCCCAACGCTTCAATACTGAAGGCACGCCCACTTGTCGCGGAGTCGATGGAGGTGTGCGTAGTGACGGAATAAATATATTGGCCCGGAGGCAGCACGCCAAGGCGAATTGAGGTATCTCGAAGGATTGTGTCGAACAATACTGTTGTGCCTGTTCCTGCCTGGAAATGATACCACACAAAGTTGCCGCGGAGCAGATTTTGAGATGGTGACCAATGCAACTGGACCGGCAGCGCTGAATTGTAGGATGGAAGATTCTCACTAAGCACGACCGGATCAGGGGTTACCGGCGAGTTCAATCCAGAGATCCTCGAGAATAATATCCCATTCGCATTGCCATCCTGCCATGCTGCATAAACATCGCCATTCGATCCGAACGAAAGATGGGGCAGATATTGGCCATCTCCTGACGGGCCAGGTAGCGAGCGCGAACGATTCCAAGTGTTACCACCGTCGGAAGAATAGGTGAACTGCACCGGTTGGCCGAGGCTGGCATTCGGCATAAACGCATAAGCTATTATGCCATTCGGACTTACGGTGACGTATGGCCAATGGCCGGTCTGCGTCTGGCTATTCGAAATCGAGTAGTTTGGAAGAACATTGCTTCGGCCCTTTGGCAACAGGCCGAAATATGCAATGAGCTTACCAGAATCATCGCGCTGGTCGTTCCACGCGACGAAGAGATTTTCGTGTGGGTCGAGGGAAATATGCGGACCTTTCGAGGGACAGTCTTCGAGTTTCCAATCGCCAAGTTGACATTGGATCGATGGCTCGAATGTTTGGCCACCGTCCCAGGAGCGACAAATAAAAATGTCGCGCATGTCACCCAGCGGGGTATTCATGCTGGTGCGAAATGCGATGTAGACATGCCCATCCGGCGAGACGGCAATATCCTGTCGGCAGCATTCGCACGTTCCACTGGTATCGAATGCTAATTTGTCTGCGATCACAGGCAGCGACCAAGACAATCCACCGTTCGTGGATCGTTCGAGCTGCATCTTGTAGTGTTTGCCCGTCTTGGCCATGATTTGGCGATTGTCAAGATAGGAGACGTAAAGATTGTCCGAAGAGTCGCATGCAATGACAGCAAAATCCTGTGAGAAACTAGCCGAATCGCCTGGGTCCATAATGGAAAGCGGCTGCGACCACGTTTTGCCGCTATCGGTGGAGCGGACATACCATACATCACTCGCACTCGTGACTCGCGCCTCCGCCCAGACCAGGTGGATCACTCCTTTGGTATCAATCGCAAATTCAGGTGATCGCTGAAGTTCAGAGGTCCATTGCGTCGCCCACTGGCCCTGGTTGCTTACTGGAACCGGTGTCGAAAAAGTCTGCCCGCGATCGGTTGAATGGCTGAAATAAATATTGGCATTCCTCTCGAACCAACTCACATAAATACTGCCGTCCCGACCGACGTGCATGGTTGGCGAGTGCGCGCCAGCGTTCGTGCTGATCTGGACGGGTGCTGTCATTGCGAGTTGAGCCAACGCTGGTTCGGCAATGCAAATTAGTACCACCCACCCGAGGACGAGAGCGAGCTTATTCATCAAATTCATCATTCCTATAAATTATGGTTGCCTGCTGGAGTCTTCTTCCACTCCACCAAAGTTACAGAACACCATGACACGCGAAGAAATCACATTACACATCAAGGCGAAAGCGCTCGAAACTGGCTTTACCAAGGCCGGCGTCACCAGCGTGGAGCCGCTTAATGATGCAGCCGACCGGCTCCGCGCCTGGGTGGCGGATGGTGCTCACGGCGTCATGCAGTGGATGGAGCGGCGGCATGATGAGCGTCGGGATGTCCGCAACCTGATGCCGGATGCCAAGAGTATTCTCTCGCTGGCCATCAACTACTATCATCCTCACGAAATTGATCCCGCCTCGGACCACAAGATTTCGCGCTATGCCTGGGGCACCGATTATCATGAGGTCGTGCCGCCCATGCTCAAACATTTGCTCGAAGAGATCCAGATGATCGTACCGGAGGCGGTTGGTCGATATTACACGGATACCGGCCCACTCCTCGAACGTGAACTTGCGGAACGCGCCGGGATCGGATGGATTGGCAAGCACTCGAGTGTGATCACACGCGAGGCTGGCTCATGGGTCTTTCTGGCCGAGATTATTCTGAACCTCGATCTCGAACCCGATCCACCCGCCGAAGATATGTGTGGAACCTGCACGCGCTGCATCGATGCCTGCCCGACGGACGCGATCACAGAGCCATACAAGATTGATGCGCGCCGCTGCATTGCATATCTCACGATCGAGCTGAAACCCGAGCACGAGATCCCGTCAGAGCTCGCCTCTAAGCTGAATGGCTGGATCTATGGCTGCGATATTTGCCAGGATGTTTGTCCGTGGAACCGCTTTGCACAGCCAACTGCTATATCAGCATTCGCCCCGCGGGAAGGAGTTCTATCGCTCGATTGCGAGACCATCGAAACGATGGAGCAAGAGGAGTTCTCAAGCCGTTTCAGTAAGTCACCCATGAAACGCGCGAAACTTGCTGGGCTGAAGCGTAATATCAGAGCCGCGAAACAGAATCAATAATGAACACCAATTACCATCGCACGCATTTAAAGCGAGAGCAAGTCCATCCTGTCGTTATCATCGGCTCCGGGCCGGCGGGCTTTACCGCCGCGCTCTACACGGCGCGCGCAAATCTCTCGCCGATCATGTTCGAAGGCGATCAACCGGGAGGTCAATTGACGATCACAACGGAGGTTGAAAATTTTCCCGGTTTCGAGCACGGAATTCAGGGGCCCGAGTTGATGGATATATTGCGCAGGCAGGTCTCGCGATTTGGGACCGTCACCAAGTTCGAGACGATCACTTCGGTCGATCTTTCAAAACGACCGTTTACGCTGAAAGCCGGTGAGAAGACTTATCATGCGGAGTCCGTGATCATATCGACCGGCGCTCGCGCGAAGCTGCTGAACATCCCAACCGAGCAGACCTACATGGGGTATGGCGTCAGCGCTTGTGCGACGTGCGATGGGTTCTTTTTCAAGAATCAAGATGTACTCGTTGTTGGCGGGGGAGATACGGCAATGGAAGAGTCGAATTACCTAACTCGGTTCTGCAAATCGGTCACGATTGTCCACCGTCGCGATGAATTCCGTGCTTCGAAGATCATGTACGAACGCGCCACCGCCAACCCCAAGATTCATTGGCGCACGAATCAGGCGATCGTCGAAGTGCTTGGTGAGACGGATGACAAGGGCCGAAGGATTGTCACAGGAGCTGTCATCGAAAATGTCATAACCGGCAAGACTGAGCGAGTTGCGACGAACGGCATCTTTGTCGCGATCGGCCACTCGCCGAACACCGAGTTATTCCGAGGCCTGATTGATATGAACGAGATTGGTTATATCGAGACGAAAGGGAAGACCTCCTTTACCAACATTCCCGGGGTCTTCGCGTGTGGCGATTGTCAGGACCACGTGTATCGTCAGGCCGTGACGGCTGCCGGTTCGGGATGTGTCGCCGCGATCGATGCGGAGCGATTCCTGGAGGCAAATCCGATGATTTACGGCTACGAGCCATCACATGACCAGACGGACGAAATCATGGAGGAGAGTATTCCGCATCATGCCTAACGCGTTGGGGCTAAGTTGACCGTTCTAAGTTGAAGTCACGTTTACAAAAGACTTTGGGCAGAAGTTCGTCCTGGATTTCTGTGATTCTGGCAACAGCCATGACGTGCGGTTGCGGGTTCTGGGCTGGTAATCCTCCAAAGGAAGGTCTCTACCTTGACTCATACAATGTTGATTTTGGAGTGGTCAAGGCCAATGATACGAGCTCAAACGGGATCGGAATCATCAATAATACGAATACTACTTACCTTATTCAAAAGCCGAGGCTTGCGCATGGGATTCACTTTTGGCTGACAAGGAATTTCGGCAGGCCGGTGGACACCCTCGATCATGGCAATTACAACAGCTGTATTGAATTTGATTTCACGGCAAAGACTCCTGGGACATACCGAGACACCTTGCGAATCAACAGCTTCCCCGATACGACACACATCCTTCTTTCGGCGCCGATCGTGGCAATTTGTCGCTAAAGACGATTACTGACTATGCAGTGGCTCTTCCGGTAAGTCTCGCTCCGCAAGTGCCTTCAGCATTAAAGCGAGCGTGGAGGCGCGCTCCTCGAACTCCTCGCGATTGCCGGTATTCTCGACGGTAATATCGATTTCATCGAAGTTTGCGTGCTCGTAGTCCTGAGCTGCGAGTCGAGCCGATGCATCCTCCTCTGAGAGATACCCAAATTGCCGGACGCGGTCCAGTACCGCCTGATCGGGAGCATCCACGAGCACGATATAGTCGAAGTGTTGCCGCAGATCGGACGAAAGGATCAGGGCTGACTCGACGGCCACGGGAGTGCTTGGTTCCGCATCACGAAACTCACGCTCCACCTCCCGCATAACGGCAGGATGAACAATGGCTTCCAGTCGCTCGCGAAGCGCGCGATCCTTAAAAAGCTTTGCGGCGAGGAATTGGCGGTTCAGCGTGGTGCCGTGCTCGCCATCCTCGGTAAAGACTTCCGTCCCGGCCAGTCGCTCGATTTCAGATCGGATAAGAGGATCGCGCACCATGATATCGCGTGCCATCTGGTCGGTATTCAACACATGAATCCCATTCGCGGCGAGTTGTTGCATGAGCGTGGACTTGCCACTGCCAAGCTTTCCAGTCACTCCGATTCGAGCAGCGCGTTTCATTGGGCTTGAGAAGATTCTGTTTGAGTCTCTGCTACCGCCGCAGTCAACTCGTTCGTCTCCTGATTGCGTGCGTCACGCCTGCGTCGGTAAGTGTTCAGCGCCATGCGCACTTCCAGCGCTCGGACTGCTTGGCGGTTGGTCTCACTGTGCAAAAGCTCATGTTGCTTCAACGCGGCGTGCAGATATTCATTGGCCCGCTTATAATCGAGCTGTTTTGTCGCAATCTCCGAATACAGGAGATTGGTCTCATATAACAATTGCGGACTTGCCACCCGCTCGGCAAGTTCAAGTGCGCGGCCGAGCGCAATTTCGGCCTTCTCCAAATCGCCCAATTGTAAATACGTGGCTCCAATAGCGTGCTCCACTTTTTGCAGGTGGATCTTATTTGGTGTCGCTTCAACGAGTTCGCGTGCCTCTGTGAGGTAGCGAAGGGCATCACCCGGAGTGCTTCCCAACAATGTGAGTTCAGCAAGGCTGATGAGTATCTGTGATTTCAGGTCCTGAAGATTGTGCTTCGTGCTCAGTTGCAGCGCCTCTTCAATGCAAATCCGTGCCTCCTCGAGTCGATTCTCATGCAGCCGCGTATTGGCGAGGAATACCAAAGTGGATGTGACCTGCCGATCGTCCTGGAGTCGTCTGGCAATCGCCAGTGAGCGCTCAAAATGCTCGGCGGCAGTTTCGTATTCTTCGCTGCGCTCGAAAATCGCGCCGATATTGGCAAGTACGCTAGATTCGAGATATTCATCTGGATGATCAGCCAGTGAAGCAAGACATTCCCCAAACGTATGCATGGCACCGGCATAATCGCCCGATCGGATGGAGACTATACCCCAGCTATTGAAAATGCGTTGCACGGTGTACCAATCCTGATTGGACTGCGCAAGTGGGAGTGCGCCATTGAAGCAGCGAACGGCTTCCGGCAAGTTTCCGGATGCGCTGTGGACAGTTCCAAGTCCCTGAAGGGCCAGTGGGATACCCTGACCATCTCCAAGCGAGGTGAACATGCCAAGTGCTTCTCGAAAATAATCTCCGGCTTTCAACAGATCGGGCTGCTGACGATGGGCACGGCCAAGCTCCATCAGACACATGGCAATCAGTGCAGAATCCCCGGAAGACCGGGCACACGAAAGCACTTTGTGCACTTCCGCAATAGCCCCTTCCGCATCCGTCAAATAGCGCCCTTCACATTTATGCAGAGCCTCGCGGAGTTCAGCACTGGTTGGATTGGGAGAATGCGTCAATGATTCGCGTGTGTAAGTCGAAAGGGCGGCCAGTTACGAGAAATAACGTTGACTGCTGCAACATTTCTCACAAAGCATGGAATTCCCCCAAGCATGGACTAATTGTACTATTTCACGATTGCAAATTCCACACGGCGATTTTGTCGACGACCATCGTCGGTATCGTTCGATCCGATCGGTTTGGTGTCGCCAAATCCCTTGGCCGATACCCGAGTCTCCGTGATGCCTGCGTGCGTGATATAGGCGCAGACGGCAGCAGCGCGGTCTATTGAAAGTTGCATATTCTTATCCTCAAGACCGGTATTATCCGTGTGTCCACCGACTGCAATCGCGAGATCCGGATTCTCCTTCAAGAGTTTGACGACCCGATCGAGTTCTGGAAATGACTCAGGCCGTAAGATTGCTTCATTGAGATCGAAAAAGACGTTGTTGAGACGAACGACCTGACCAACTTCGATCGGCGCCAGTTCGAGATCACGGGTTACCTGCAAATCGTCCGTGGTATCCCGAGCGTCCAGATTATCGCTGATCGCGTAGTAACCCGGCGCCTCTGCGCGAATGCCATACTGCGCGCCAGAGGAGAGAATTGCGTTATATGCGCCGGTGGTGGGATCGGTATTGACGACACCGGCGGGACGCCCTTCGGGCAAAACATCGTAGACGATCTTTGCGGCAATCGGCTTCTGGGTCTTCTTGTCAAGCGCACGACCACGCACCATGGCATAATGTTCGATTGCCTTGATGGATGCGCCGGCGGAATATCCATACGACTCTGCATGACCGTAACCATAGACGTATGCGACGAAGCCATTGTCGCAGCCAAGGGTATGATCGCCAGCACTAATGTCAAGTTGCCCGTAATAATAATTTGGGTCTATTGTGACCCGATTCAGCACGACTGGCCTGCCATCCAAGCGGAGTACACTGCGGCCGCTAGCCGGGACGAGCACGTTCAGGTAATACGCCGTGATTACTTTCGATGCAAACGCATTGAACGTGACCCCGGTCTGCATTTGCTCGTTGGGGCTGAGAAGAATCATAAACGGATCGGCATCTTCTACATGATCGTACTCAGTGCTATTGCTATATTGCGCAACTGCAATCGATTTCGATGCGCGAATACTTGTAGGTTCGCGAAGAACGCACTCATAGAACTTGCCCGCATTCAGCATCTGAAAAGTCTTCCCAATTCCCACGCGGGTGGAGTCCTCAGAAGCAAGGATTCGGTATGTGTCCCCCTTACGCGTTTTTAGCGGGATCGTGATGAAATTCTTACCCCACGCCGAGAGCGGATACATTTGTTCGTAAAGATGATCGGAGAAATCCGTGCCGGGCGGGATCGATGCGCAGGACGAGCCGCCGAAGACCGCAACCGGTCGGGATGCGATAATCCGCGTGCCTGTTAAGTCGCCATTGGACTGAACCTGATACTCCTCGCCACGTGAAAGTATGATGGTAAAGGGAAGATCCGCTTTGTGTCCGGCGAGGGTAGGAGCGGTTGGAGTGATTTCGATTTGCGTTGAATCCATTGTTGCGACCACCATGCACTCACTCGGATAGCCCGCCGGCGTGTAGGCCATCACCCGATACTCGCGGCCGAGCGCCTTTGCAGGCAAGATAACGCTGGCATCCGCTGTTTGCGCGCTGTAATTCAGCGCGAAGCATGCAACGATTGACTCGCTTTCAATATGGATCGCTCGCTGCTCAATCTGTTCTGAGGTTCGGACCATTCCGATTCCGGACGGTACGTGAATAACGGTGCCGACTCCCGGTTCTACGCTGAAAGACTGCTCGAAGCCGGCACCCGGAACTCTAAGGGTGCCATTCGTATGCGTAGGTGAAGAAACATATACTGAAAGCTCGATCGGGTTCCGAACGCCGGAATCGTTATACATGAACCCGAACCAGAATTCCTTGCCAGCGGTCGTTTGACCGTGTGCGATACCTGCTAACAAGCATAGAACGGAGACAAAAATAGGGCGAAGCATAGGGAAATTCAAATCCAATTCCGATCCCGACGGAAGTAAAACCGCAGTATGAGAAAATTGTTCGCAGCTAAACGGGTGGCTGCGCTCACCCGTTAATTATCCTTATGAATGTGTCAATGCCTGCGCTCCAAGAAATTGGGACTTGCCAGCCAATTCCTCCTCAATCCGAAGCAGTTGATTGTATTTCGCCATCCGCTCGGAGCGAGACGCCGAGCCGGTCTTGATTTGTCCGGCGCCAGTACCGACAGCCAAATCGGCAATGGCGGCGTCCTCCGTTTCACCGGAACGGTGACTGATTACCGTGCCATAGCCAGCATTTTTTGCCAATGCGATAGTATCGAGTGTCTCAGTCAGCGTGCCGATCTGGTTCAACTTGATAAGGATTGCATTGGCCACGCCTTCTTTGATTCCGCGCTCGAGAAATGATTTGTTTGTGACGAATAGATCGTCCCCAACAAGTTGCACGGTCTTTCCAATCGCATCGGTCTGCATTTTCCAGCCCTTCCAATCATTCTCGGCCATGCCATCTTCAATAGAGCGAATGGGGTAGTTGCGAGTCAGGGATTCGTACTCCTGGACCATATCTTCGATTGAGAGCATCGTTCCGGGTTTCGACTTATATAGTTCGTACGACCCATCGCGCCACATCTCACTCGAAGCTGAGTCGAGCGCGAGTACCACATCATTGCCGGGCTTGTATCCGGCCTGCTCGATCGCCTGGACGATTAATTCGAGCGTCTCGCGGTTGGATGTCAATGCCGGTGCAAAGCCACCTTCATCGCCAACGTTGGTATTGAGCCCCCGCTTCTTGAGCACAGTCTTAAGGGTGTGAAAGACTTCAGCACCCATCCGAAGTGCTTCGCGGAAAGTCTTGGGACTTACCGGCATGATCATAAACTCCTGAAAATCGAGCAGTCCATCAGCATGGACTCCACCATTTAGAATGTTCATCTGTGGCGTCGGAAGAAGGAACGGTTCTTTCGTCCCGGCCAATCGCGCGAGATAGCGAT
Source organism: Bacteroidota bacterium (assembly GCA_030706745.1). NCBI lineage: Bacteria > Pseudomonadati > Bacteroidota > Bacteroidota bacterium. Next base: position 75,701 of record JAUZNX010000014.1, on the reverse strand, counting down.
AGAGCGGAAGTCCTGCAGATAATGCGGATGCTTTTGCCAGGGCCATGGAGGCGCCCAAGATCGCATTCGCACCGAGCGTGGCTTTGTTCGGTGTGCCATCCAACGCGATTAATACTTCGTCGATTGCGCGCTGGTTGGAAGCATCCTTACCGGCGAGTGCCGACTTGATTGCACCGTTTACATTCGCGACTGCAGCCAGAACCCCCTTTCCACCGTATCGCTTTTTGTCACCATCGCGGAGTTCGACGGCTTCGTGCTCGCCAGTCGAGGCGCCGCTTGGTACGCCAAAGCGACCGAATGAACCATCGGATAATTTGCAGTCTACTTCAACTGTGGGGTTGCCACGCGAGTCCAGAATTTCGCGAGCTTGCAGGTCGAGAATGGTTGGCATGTATTTCGGAGGTTAACAGTTGGATGATCGATCATCCAAGAAGTGCAAATTTACGAACATCATTGCCCGGTGTTCCGCAAAACAGAAATGGCCGGATGTAACTCCGGCCATTTCTGTTTTGCGTCTGAACCTCATTCGATAATGCCAGTTCAGTGCTGTACAGCGATTCTTCCGCCATACAACTCTTCTCCGCTGGTCAGCGAGTAGAAGTAGCTCCCGCGGGTAGGGCAGCAGTTGACCACTCGAATGCTTGCATGCCGGCGCCGAGCGTTCGATCGCAGAGCGTTGCGACCGTTCGGCCTAATGCGTCCGAGAGCACAAGATGCACTCGCGTTGGGGCATTCAGACCGAACGAGACCTTTACGTTACCCGGGGCAGGATTCGGCGAGACACGAAGCCCGCTCAAGAGTCCATTGGTTGGCCCAAGCCCGTCAACGCCGGCAGCAGCCGTGATGGTAAAGGCGTGAGGAATGACTATCGAATCTCGAAGTTCACCACTACCCCAACTATTAACTGTCACAACATCATACGCTCCAAGCGGTGCTCCTGCCGGAATTTGAAAACTTGCGGAGTCAGTACCTGTGATGGAACCGGGGATTATCGTGCCTCCCCTCTGAAGATAAATCCCATTCGTAATAATCTCCAGAACCTTACTCGGCGGGTATTTTAGAAGAATAGTCTGTCCTTGTTGCCCCTGATTCGGAGTGACGGTTCCAGCCGGGTCTGTGAATATTCCTTCGACAAAGAACGCACGGGTTCCCGTCACAATCCGGTTCGTGCCAGGTTCGGTAATCGTAACGTTATATAATCCCGGAAGGGCGGCAGGCGGGATTAAAAAAGTCGCCGACAACGCATTATCACTCGTGACAGTGACGCTCTGTGCCGGGATTGAGGTCTTACCATTCGTCAAATGAACGCTTTGCACGTTCTGATTTCCCTGATAGCTGAAATGCATGCCGGTCGCGGTCATAGCAACGGCGACAGTTGTGCCCGGCATACCACCACGATTCTGGGGAAATCCAATGACAGGATGAGGGATGACATAAAAGGGCGTATGCATGTCGTACATGTTCCAGCTCTGGTCGTAACCGGTAACTTCCGCATCATAAATTCCAGGAGCAAGAGAATCGGAAAGAGCGAAGTAGGCTGAAGCGAGAATCGAACTGAAGACAGAGTCCGCGCGGGTATGGTAGTATGTCACACCGCCTTGCTTCAAATCGATGTTCATCGATGCCGAGACCATATTGGATGGCTGAAAGCTAGTACCCTGGCCGACAATAGTCACATCGAATGCGGTGGAAGCGGCGCCGGTATCTGGAATGATCGAAACAGTCGGCGGCGCACCAAGTACATGGAACAAGGCTGTCCCAGTGTAATAGAAACCGGGATTGGTCACGGCAACATCGTATGTCCCAGCCGGCAGGGTGTCCGGGATGGTAAGGGTCGCAGTCATCTGTGTGAGGCTCAGGATCGAATCGCCGTGGGTCGTGAATTTGACTGTTCCGTTTTGTTTAAATTGAATGACGATCTGACCGGCAAAGCCTGCGAACTGCGTACTTTGCCCCTTGATCGTAAGCGCGACAGTCTGACCGGAATATGCACTACCGGGTGTGACTGACAATATCTTCGGAGGTGGTGGGATTATGACGAAGGCATTCGGTTCTGTCCAGTGGTAAGCTGTCGAGTCGAGTCGTTGGACAACTAAGTCGTATGATCCGATAGCGAGACTGCTCGAGATCGACAGTGTGGCCTGCATCAGCGAGTCGTTGGGGACCGAATTCGGATAGGTCACAACATAGGGTCTGCCCGAGCGCTGGAGCGAGATTGCCACCATGGAAAGTCCGACCGTAGGCCGAAAGTGTGTACCTACACCTGCAATCGAGACTTGGAGAGCAGATGTCGGCGCGCTGGAATCGGGTGTGATCCGAAGTGTCTGGGCGCGAACTCCAGAGCCAAACGCCATAATTCCGACTGCCACGATGAAAATACCGAGAATCAATCGTCTCATATTGTTTCCCCTCAACTGTAAAGACCTAATGTTTCAGGCTATTCAATGCCTGCGCGTACATCGCCGCGCGGGAGCCGGGTTGTGTCGTGTCGCACTTATTCAGGTACGACCGAGCCCGGGCATAATCCTGTTGATTGAAACTGACGGCTGTCAGGTTCAGCAAGGATTCCTCAAAGTTTGGCGAAATCGCCAACGCACGATTGTAGAACACTTCACCGGCCTGAAAGTTACGAAGTTTCACGTAGCAGGACCCAGTATTATTTAGTGTATAGAAGTGATTTGGATGCGCCCGAAGTGCCTCCAAATTGTCTCGAAGTGCCGCAGGATAATCCTGCAGCATGTACTCGGCTTCCGCTCTATAGTACAATAACGGAGTCGAAAGTGCGTCCACCGATAATAACTTCGCATCGTAGATTTTGTTACACTCCGCGATCTCGGTATTCCAATCCTGGTCGAGTCGTGCCTGGAGCAGAGAGACCTCATGTTGTTCAGCAATAAATCGCTGGATTGAGAACATGAGAGCCGGAATTACGAGCAATATCGCAACAAAAAGAGGCAAACGATTCCGAGGTTGCTCCTTCTCCTTGACTCGAGTGCTGGGAAGAATGCTCAGCCATAGCAGAAAGAGTATTGTATGCTCGACGCGAGCACCTGGAAAATCGAAGAAAGAAATGATGGCATAACCCGAAATCGTTGCCGCGAGGAGAATCATCAAAAGTGATCTGCGCGAGTTTCCTGGCTGGGCTCGCCACGCCGCACGTATTGCCAGACTGACGCCGGCCACAAAGAGCGCGAGATAGGCCAATCCGCCGCCGACCCCGGACTCGCACGCGTGCTCAAGGAAATCATTGTGAGTCTCCGTCCACTGGTAGCTTCCGTCCTGAACGTAGTGGGGAAATTCTGCTAGACCGTAAGACGGAAGTTGGATCTTCCAGTTGCCGGCTCCAACACCGAGGATTGGATGATTGCGAAACATCTCGATGGACTTGCTCCAGACAGTGAGCCGCATCCGGGATGATGTGTCGGAGGAATAGTGGATGAATGTGCTTGCCTTTTCCGTGGCGCTCTTTGCGTGCGAGCCATGCCGCGGAGCAATGTTAAAGACAAAGATCGCCAAAAGGCAAGCCACCGCTACCATTGCGATATTGCGAAGACTCGAGCGGTATTCTTGCCAAAGTGCTCTCCGCTGACTGGAGAATGCCAGAAGCGCGAGCGCAACGCTCGCCATTACCACCGATCCGAGCCACACCGCACGGGTCTGCGCGATGAGGAGGACGAACATACTCGCCGCCAATGTCAGAAGGCAAAATGGCTTCCACCGAGGTTCTTCCGAGAGTGTACCATAAAGCGTGGCCGGCAACGTCAGGAAAAGAAAGGAAGACATGAGATTCTTCATGGCCATCGAGGCAAATGGGCCTTCTCCGCCAGGAAAGAAATCGAATCTCGCATAGAATTGCAGAAGAGAGACAAGCGACACCAGGAGGCCAATTATCGAGACCGTTCGCAAAATGTGGGGGAGTAGTTCACCGTTTGCTTTCTGCATTGCTGCAAGGAGCCATGCGCCATACATCACCGCAAGAGAGGCGGAATAGATTGCCTCACCAGAATTGCGGGCGATGAAGATAGAGGCGACACAAAATGCGGCATACACACACCATATCCAAACCAGTGGGGAGGTCCGGAGTGACTGGTCCCGACTTGCGATGAAAGTTGCGATCGTAAACACCGCAAGCAAAATTGCGCGCGTGGTAAATGCGGGGTCAATTAAATTGCGAACAAAAACAAACGGAATGACGGCAAGGCAAATGAGAAACCACGAAAGGCGATTGCTTCGCATTACCGGGACAATAGAATTACCATACGCACATCAAAATCCGTCTAGTTCAATCTTAGTCGTCTTGGTCGTGGCGTCGTATGAGGTCTTGTAGGTTTTGGGCATCGACATTGGCATGCTCATCATCATCATGGGTTTGACTGTTCCACTGAGCGCCGTATGGTTGGACAGGGATGCTTGGTCACACATCGCTTCCATAAACGTCATCGTGCCTTTGGCAAAGCCGTAAACGAAGGCGCAATGGAATGGCTGCTTGTGCCACTCTGGAGCCGAGGTGTCCATATAATGCACGCCCATCATCGAATCACATTCACCGATGCGAGTGTATCCTGCCGGCAGCATCATTCCGCCTGGCATCATTGTATCTATCCCTTGCATGATATTCATTCGTGCCATCATATCTTCAAAATAGAAATGGGCGTCGAGATGTGGCACATTGTAGGGAGCTGGATCCATCGTAGCATAGTCAAGGCTGATACTTTTATACGGGATTGTGGTCACACCGGCCGGCATAGGGATCTCATACATCATGCCCATCGCGGGCAAGCTGGCGAGCGCTGCATCGGAAATGGTCACACCGATGGCCGTCATGTTGCCGGAGCCATCCACGGTGACCCAGGAATTGGCGGTGCCGGAGCCAATGGTTGTTGAAGCACCGATATACGTTTGTGGTTGCGGAGTTGTGCTGCTACTGCAACCAATCAAGATGCCTAGACACAGAATCGACAGGGAGAAGGAAACTGTTTTCATAAGATGATCTCTAAATCCAAAAAACCAACTTAATGCAAATCTACGAACAAAATTTCAGAATGCTGCACTTAATGCTCGATGCCGTGCAGGTTCCATACGTAGTTGGCAAGGTGCCAGCGGTCGGTGTCTGGGAGCGTCGAGGCATAGGATGGCATGGCAACGCCGTTCAGACCGGTCGAAAAAATGCGATAGACGTCTTGGGCAGACTGTGCGAATTTGAAATCGGAAACGTTCGTGAGGTCCGTTGTGTGGACGAAACTGCCGAAGTCATCGTGTTGGATTTCAGCAGAGACTCCATCGCCCTTGCCGGCAGCTCCGTGACAGCTTTCGCACTGCATCTTGACGTAGACCGCGCGGCCTCGTTCGATGCTTTGCGTGCTGGGGAGGATCATTTGGCCGAATGTCAACACTTCCAGCGGATACTCAGTAGAATCCGAGAAGCGCGGAGAGAGAGTCTTCAGGTACTGAATGACGGCGTCACAATCGGTCGGGGACATGCGAAAGGCTGGCATCGTGCTAAAGTGCACGCCGGTCATGATCGATCGATCCAGATCCTCGTCTGTTGGCAACTGACCGCTGGCGGTCGATCGGCTCTTATAGACCCCTTTTGTGAGGTCTCTCGGTCTCGTGCGCATGTTGGCCGACAGCGGACCATCGCCTGCACCATCGAGGCCGTGACAGGGCGAACAGGCAATGTCGAACACAGTCTTGCCACGAGCGATCGTCTCGGACGGATTGGAGGCCGGAGCGTTGCTTGCCGGACCGAGTCCGAATGGACTTAGCTTCATCGTGGCCGCAATAATGCCGACCGCGCAGGTAGTAGTTATAGTTTGAAGCAACATGCTGTTCGGATTAGAATCCAAATAAGAAACCAGCGCGGTACGTCGTTGTCGTCTGATCGAGCCGCATTTGATACGCCGTCTGTGTGATATTCTCTTTCGTGATTGTCACGCCGCCAGTCGCTACTACATTCGGAAGAAAGTGATATCGCAGTCCTACGTCGATTGCCGTGTGATCTTCGGCAACCGTGAGTCGCTGCATCCAATCGTACCGGCCGTACGCAAAGAGCTTTTCTGGCAAGAGAATAACGTTCATGCCGACGAACCCGCCGCGCATTTCATAGCTTGTTCCCAGGCTATCGATGTTATCGTCGAGTCCTGTCATGAACTCGCCAAAGAGGTTGATCCGCTTTGTCCATGGGTCCGTGATTTCCGCATCGAATCCCACTCGTGTGACGTGATTCCGCCAGGGATTCGCCAGTGCGGCACTTGTTCCACCACCCATCCCCGGCATTCCGGCCATGGTGCTCGATGTTTCCGCCGCAGAATTCGATACATCCTGAAATCCTGAGAAAAAGAATGCCCCAACTCTGGCAGGCGCGTTTTGCAGGAACACAGTTTGATCGAGCGAGCCGAACACGGCGCGCGCTGAAGCCAGATCCACATCGCTATTGTTTCCGCCGACCATTCCAACTTGCCAGCGAAGTCCTTGACCGATGGTGTAAATTGTGCCAAACGCGCTGACGCCAAACATGGGGTCGGTTAGATAGAGCGTGTTGGCCGTCGTTCGCTCGCCAAGCGGGTTGTAATGCATGCTATTGTACACGATGGGATCCTCTCCGGAGAGCAGGAACATGGGCGTGAACGGGGCGAATAGAAGAAACTTGCCGAACTGGAAATTCAGCGTGCCCCGGCCATCGGCGAGCGCATCGGTATAGAGCAGATGGATGGTTTCAATCTCAATGCTCGTCTCGCCATTTGCCACGGTGACGGGTATGCCGGCATAATAGGAAAAGTGAGATCCGAGCGAAGCGGAGCTGAAAAACCGCATCATGATTCCGCCGAAAGATGTGGTTGGTTCGCTTTGTATTCCAGTCAAATGGTCCTCGACCTGAGAGCGACTCACCATCGGTGTTACCACGAGACCGAGTGGGAATGTGGACCGTGCGGCTTCTGCAATCTTATCGCTCGTACTTGGCAATTGATAGCCATTCGCCTGGAAGCGACGACCAAACTCGTTGAGCAATGGTGGCGAGGTATGACATGTAAAGCACGATGTATTGTATTGCCGGGCGAAGACGGGATTAGCATGAACCTTTGATGGTCCGATGATCGAGTACAGAAGTACGAAGCCGGAAGCGATAAGAATATACGCCCGCCCTGTGGTTGTTTGCACCATGCGAGTTCTTAGTGTAACGAGATCTTATTGTAATAGGAAGTCGGCATTCGATGCGCCTCCAGCGGTAACGACGATCTGACGCTCCTGAAGTGTAGGCGCAGAGAAGACAGCGCGACCATCCTGCATGCCGCTCGTGTTCCAGCCCTCATGCCACATCACGACAGTATAGGTGCCGGGTGGGATACCATCCAGACTGAATTCCCCATGCTCATCGGATACAACGGCGAACGGACTATCGGTAACCCAGACCCATGCGGACATCCAAGTATGTCCCGCATCACACTCGATATTGAGCATGCCGGGCTTCCGGAGTTGCTCGACGCTTTGCTGGCCTTTCGTCGGTTGGGCGATATTGAATGCAGTGGAGCGGTCCGAACCGATGAAGCTATATGCGTGGCAATTGTGCAGAACAGGATCGTCGTTTTGAAAGATGATCGAGGAGCCACGTGCAGCGACAATCATATGCGGCTGGAACGAGCAATTCGATTGGGTGATCCGCGGCTGCCCTGGTGAGGTGCGGCCGAGGGGTGGGTTCTTAAGATAGATCAACGAATACCGAACGCCTTTGTCCTTGCCTACAAGCAGACGATCATAGGTGTGAGTTCTTCCACATACTTCCGGAGTGATGCACTTTGCTGTGGCGAGCTGGGGAAGCGGACCGTTGAATGTGACACGTCCACGAATGCTGCCAGTTGGCGCAAGCATTGGTCTAAGAGTCAGCACGCCGGGAGACGGGCTGTCTCCACAAAATAGAATAGCAAGCAACGCCACTATCACAACTTCGCGGTACTGATTGATTCGGTAGGTCATGGACGTAAAACTGACGGAGAACTTGACTAAAGTCGCAACATCGAACTCAGTTGAGATGGCATTCTCTATGCCAACCGGGGTTTTGAGGCAGCAATCCGCGAATCCAAGTGCAAATCGTTGAATCCATTCGAGAAAGATTTCAAAGGGTCGTTAGTAATCTTTACGAAAGAGAAGAAAATTAACGACTCATGAGTAAGGGATCGTAAACTTTTTCATGTTCCTATGACGATTTCCACGCGGCAGACGCGCAGAAAAGGTTGAATAACGTCACTTGTCCTCCTCAAGTAATCAATGCAGCCGCCTGCTTTTGTGGGGCCTTCGCGGGTTGCGGACTCTCAAGCCGCCGATCAGAGCATCCGGAAGAATTCGTGCGAAGCGTTTGCGAACAGTATCTAACGCCTGTCAATAACTATTTTAACATTCGGCACTATTGAAACGATGGCATTCTGCACCCGCTACGCCGAATTCACTGCTAACCGTAGGATGGCATGTTTCTTCCACTGTGCATCAGCAGCTTCATCTCACCTATTTACAGAATTCTCATATCTCGACCATGAGTGACATATTAACCCAGACTTTGACAGAGATTCAACTTCCGGCGCCTGTGGATGAAGGAGGCCTTTCGGTGTTCGAGGCTCTCCGGCGGCGAGAAACGATACGGCTAATCAGTTCGTCGCCCTTACCAATTCAGATGATTTCAAATCTCTTGTGGGCTGCCTGGGGGGTGAACCGCGTCACCGGTCCGTTCGGCGTTTATGGACGGACGGCTGCTTCAGCCAGCAACTCGCAGGAAGTCGATCTTTACGTGGCGTTCGAGGATGGCGTGTATCTCTACGATGCGGTTCACAATCTCTTGAAACCCATTATTGAGGGCGACTTGCGAGCCGGTGTTATGACCCCGGGACAACGCGGCATTCAGGCGAACGCTCCCGTCCAACTGATCTACGTTGCAGACATTGATCGCCTGACTCACACGCCGGGATTTCAGGAGCCAGGGCTGCTCGATCCTGACATGCAGAATGCATACTGCTATGTGACGACCGGTCTCATCGCGGGCAACGTTTATCTCTATGCCGCATCGCATGGGCTCGCGGCCTGGTTCCACAACTGCGATCGCAAGGGTCTTGAACAGAGCCTCGGATTGCATCCCGGACAGCACGTCTTGTTTGCGCAGTCAGTCGGGTACGCAAAGTAAGGGAGATCACGGCGGCTGTTGGGACGTGCTTCGCACGTCCCTGCTCTTTGATCCAGTCTGAACTTTGCGGTAGTCCGAACTAGGACTGCGTTGCGCGTTCTTACGCCTCCACCGGTTCTGGCGGCGCTTCCTTCACGCCTGCCGAGAGCGATGATTCGCCAGAATGCAGGCGAATGAGATTCAGAGCGCTTCCGGCTTCGAACCAAGCGATATGTTCCATGTTCATCGTGTGTGCGAGTGCAATCACTTCAGAGGTGCCATCCTTGTGCGCCACTTTCATGTTGACCGTGCGGACTGGATCCAACTCCTTGAGATACTCGAACGAAACAGTATCGCCTTCCTTGATCTTGTCATAATCTTTTGGATCGATGAAAGTCAGAGGCAAAATGCCCTGCTTCTTTAGGTTGGACTCGTGAATGCGGGCGAAGCTTCTCGCAACGACGGCCAGGCAGCCGAGATATCGGGGTGACATCGCCGCATGTTCCCGACTTGAACCCTCACCATAGTTCTCATCGCCGATCACGATCCACCGCTTACCGCGGGCTTTGTAATCACGCGCGACCTGTGGTACAGGAAGGCTCTTCTCGTGGGTATACATGTTCGTCGTCGTACCCGTCTCGCCTGTCCATGCATTGATGGCTCCAGTCAGCATGTTATCCGAGATCTTATCGAGATGTCCGCGGAAACGAAGCCACGTCCCGGCGGGCGAGATATGGTCGGTCGTCGTTTTCCCTTTGGTTTTGATCAAGACCGGCAAGTTCGTCGTCTCAGCATCGACCATTGGCCGAAATGGCTGTAGAATCTGAAGGCGCTCGCTAGCCCCGGGCACAGTCACGGATACGTTGCTCGGATCGAGTGCAGGCGGCATGTATCCCTTTCTGCGGCCAGCATAGCCAAGTGCGGGCAACGCCTCGACTTTCGGCGGCGGAGTAAGTCGATACTTCTTACCGCCTTCCGCGGTGAGTTCGTCCTTCAACGGATTTACCGAGAGATCACCAGCAAGGGCATAAGCAATCACGACCTCCGGGCTTGCCACGAATGCGAGCGTTGCGGGATTGGCGTCGTTTCGGCCGGGAAAATTTCGATTGTACGAAGAGATGATCGTGTTGCGGTCGCCCTTCTTGATGTCATCGCGCTTCCACTGCCCAATGCAAGGTCCACAGGCATTTGCCATTACCTCACCGCCAATAGCTTCGAGCATTTCGAGTTGCCCATCGCGTTCGATTGTCTCGCGAATCTGCGCCGAGCCAGGATTGATGAAGAAGGGCATCTTAACACGAGCGCCTACGGCTCGCGCTTGCTCGGCAATCTTTGCCGCACGGGAGAGGTCCTCATAGCTTGAATTGGTGCAGGAGCCAACCAGCGTGACAGACACTTTTGCTGGATAATCATTCTCCTTCGCATCCTTGGCGAGTTGTGAAACCGGCCGTGCGAGATCGGGCGTGAATGGTCCGTTGATGAGCGGCTCGAGTTCCGAGAGATTGATCTCCAGGATTTCGTCGAAGTATTTCTCTGGCTCGCGTTCGACTTCCGGATCCGCTACGAGCAAGTGAGCGTATTTAATCGCGAGTTGCCCTAATTCCTCACGAGACGTTGCATTTAGGTAATGAACAGCATTTTGATCGAAGGGGAAGACTGAAGTCGTTGCACCGATCTCCGCACCCATGTTGGTAACCGTCGCCTTGCCAGTTGTCGAAAGCGTGGCACAGCCCGGTCCGAAATATTCGATGATTCGGTTGGTGCCGCCTTTGACAGTGAGCTTTCCGGCGACATGAAGGATGATGTCCTTCGGCGCAGCCCAGCCACTGAGTTCTCCAGTAAGTCGAACGCCGACCAGTTTCGGATTGAGCACTTCCCAGGCAAATCCGGCCATGGCATCAACGGTATCTGCGCCGCCAACCCCGATGGCGACCATCGAGAGGCCGCCCATGTTTGGCGTATGTGAATCGCTGCCGATAATGAGCCCGCCGGGGAATGCGTAGTTTTCGAGCACTACCTGATGGATAATGCCAGAACCAGGACCCCAAAATCCAATGCCGTATTTAGAGCAGGCGGATTTCAAAAAGTTGTAGACTTCGCTGTTCGAATCCAGTGCGCGACCAAGATCGGGAGCCGAGCCTTCATAGGCCTGAATGAGATGGTCGCAGTGGACGCTTGCGGGAACAGCAGATTCGAACTTGCCGGCCTGCATAAACTGAAGAATTGCCATTTGTGCCGTCGCGTCCTGCATAATGACCCGATCGACCATGAGGCGCAAGAAGCTTTTGCCGCGTTCGAGTGATTGCGTTTCGGGATCGGCAAGATGCCCGAAGACAATCTTTTCGCCAAGCGTAAGTGGCCGTTTCAACTTCGTCCGAACAGCCGCGATGTTCTTCTCGGAACTTTGGTAAACTCGCTCGACCATCGCGGGCGTAGTCTCGACAGCCATTGCGCGACGGTTCGCGCGGATCTCGGACATGTCTACTGCTTGCGCCGCTAACTGGAAGGGCGGCATCTTTGTAGATGCCTGTACAACTGGCAGGTTCACACCGTTCGTCGATTGGGCCATAGTCATTTCAAATTGTTTGTGCAAAAATACGCAGAAGGGGAAGGATGCCAGCCCATATACGAAAACTGCTCCGCAAAGTTGCCTTTACGAATGTCCTTTATACTTGACCAAATGAAAACAATCCGATCCATCTGCGTTTGGCACTTTTTCGGCATACGGTGAGCGTAGTATTAATGGGCCTTCACGTCGAGGGTAAATTTGCCACTTTTTTCTATGAAGTCTATGGGTATTATTACAAAATGCAAGACTCTTCTCTTATTCACAAATACGGCACTTCTAGTCTTAACTGGGATGATGCTATCAGATGCGGCCAATGCAGCAACATCCTTTTCGCTCTCACCATCGAGCGAGATTGATTTCACGGCGCAAACTGGGGCGACCGCAACAAAGACTATAACCATTCAAAACAATACAGCATATTCGCTCGCGCTAACGCTTGCCTATTCTGGTAGCGGTGCGGCGCTCTTTACGACGTCGTCGTCCTATATGACAATCGGCGCATATATGTCGCAGAGTGCGACTATCACGTTCTCACCGATCGTCGCGGGGTTGGATACGGCCAAACTGAACGTGGTATCCTCCGCGCTTGACTCGGCGAGTGTGCTTCTTATGGGACATGCAATCTCGGCAGGCGGCATGCTCCAAATCACGCCCGCTGGCCTGTTAACACTCGTTTCTCATGTCAGCAGTAGCACGGCCGACACATTGAACATCAGCAATCGGAGCGCTTCGGCGACGACAGTATCCTTGGCTCTTTCTGGAAGTGGAGCGGCGCTCTTTTCGGTCAATCCGAATTCCCTGACGATTGCCGGCGATGGCTCGTCCTCAACGGTGGTCTCATTTTCTCCGCTTGTTTCCGGTTACGACAGTGCAACGCTCACAGCGATTTCTTCTTCGGGCGATACGCAGCGTATTTCACTCGTTGGACATTCGCTGGCGCGCGTCTCATTCTTGCTGACCCCTGCAGGGTCGCTGGTATTTAATACCAAGGTTGACGTTCCGGATACCCAGATGTTGACAATTGCCAATCAAACGGCCAATCTCTTATCCTTAGCGCTGGTACCTTCCGGGAGTAGCGCATTCAGCGTGAATCTGACGAACGTTACTGTTCTGGCCAACGGTAGCACGACGGTACCGATTATTTTCAAATCGAGCACTGCCGGTACGGCGAATGGATCCTTGCTGGTGCGGTCACTGACGGGCGATACTGCCACGGTGTCATTGATCGGTCATGCGATGCTTTCGGTGGAAGGTTCGCTTCGCGTTGCCGATGAGATCGAATTCGAGACCAAGGCTGGACAGACGGAATGCCTGCCGGTTTCGATCAAGAATAACACGACCGGTGCGGTCACTATCTCGAACTTGACGATCACCGGAGATTCAAATGACTTCCGACTCACAGGAAGCGGTTCACTTCAGGTGGCCGCTGATTCCTCGGCGAGCGTAACGGTCTGTTACACGCCAACGACTGCGAGCGGCGAGCAACATGCCACGTTGACGTTCCAATTTGCCGGCGTGACGGATACCACTTTGAAAGGGACCGAGAGAGTGGAGTTGAACGGATCGGTCGAAGGGCGTCTCGATCTTGGGGATTCGATATTCTTCCTCACGACTCAGAACATTGAGTTCAACAACGTGCTGGTCGGTACAACTGACTGCCAGGCGGTTCGTATCTCGAATCCAACAGCTTCAGTAGTCACAATCGATAGCGCAGCGATCACTGGCTCGAGTGCATCGTCATTTACCGTCAGCGGTGCGTCAATGCTGCAAGTGGCTGCGCATTCAACGGCGTTTGTCAACGTATGCTTCAGTCCTACCGTCGCAATGGAAAATCAGAGTGCGACGCTTGAGCTCTTTGCGACCGGTACAACCGGACCGAGCAGGATCACTATCAGTATTGACGCAAATGCAATAGATAGTCTGCATAATAATGGTGAACTTACGAACTGCATCTTCGTGCGTCATGAGTCTGGCGTGATCGGACCTATTCTGAGAGGTGGGACTGATACATCCGCGATTTTCCTGACCAACCGGACTAATGGGAGCGTCACCATTAATGGAGCTTCCATCAGCGGTTCTGGCAGCTCGGCTTTTTCGGTTTCGAGCTCGCTCCCGATCACCATTCAATCGGGTGGGACAGCTCAACTTATGGTTGCATTCAATCCAACTACTGGCACGGACCGATCAAGTTTCGGAGCGGACATAACATTGAACGCGACAGGCTCGGCGATGACTTGTGGACCGATCACTGTTCATGTCGAAGGTGTCGCTGTACCAGGAATGCTGGGGAATCGTGACACATCGGACATCGATCTCGGTGCCGGTCTGACCGGTAATGGGACGAAAGTCATCGGTATCGTAAATAACACCGGGAATGCCTGCGTGATCGATACGATCATGCTCGTCAATACAACATCGGCTTCGATCGTAGTGAACCAGGTCATTCTGGGACAGAGTACGAACTTCACTCTTATGAACGCGAGCAGTTTTCCGGTCACGATCACGCCTGGAAGCTCATTGCCGGCGATGGTGCAGGTCTGCAACGATCCGCCATCTGGCGCGACAGCGACAGACCCCATGTTTGTTGCGACGAACCAATCGATTCAGCCGCAGACCTTCCAACTTCAGTCCGTCGCCGCGGCCGCGGCCGGGGTGATAGAAACGATCGACCCGGCTACGATCAACCTCGCGATTATGCCAAACCCAACGTCGGATCGTGTCGCGATTCAACTCGATCAGGCGCGGAGCGCAAATGTCGAGATATTCGATATGCTCGGTAACGTACTCGAAACATTGCATGGGAATACGTCCTTCAATTGGGATACCCGTGATGCAGCGGGGACTTCGCTTCCGAATGGCGCTTACATTGTCCGCGTGACAGGTGTGGACTTGGCTGGCCAGCCCTTCCGCACTTCGAAGCAGCTTGTGATCGAGAGATAGTATGCCCAACTGTGGCAGGAAATAGCCGCGATTTTAAGAGGGCGGGGTTACCCGCCCTTTTTCTTTTGTAACAAATCGCCCGGATCGAGGTTATTATGGTGTGGTAACAATTCCGGCGTAAGCCGTGTCTGTAAATCGCATGGCTAGCTCATAATGGAGCGAGGTTCCCTTCCTGTGAGTCCGAGAGCGTTCGCACTTGTCGTGTGCGCGTTCGGGCTGAGTATGCTCTTTTTCGCAGTGCCGATCCACGCCCAGTGGCAGCGGGTGACTGCTACTCCGCTATTTCGATCGCCAAGTTCTTTCGCCGGCGGCGCTATGACTTATAAGCAGGGGATCGTCTGGGCTGGTGCGAGTGACGTCTGGAAGTCACAAGATTTAGGGCTGACATGGGCCCGGACCTCCTGCCCCTCAGGCAGAGTCTATAACATTTCATTCTTCGATGATTCGGTCGGTGTTGTATGTATGGTCGATCTGGGCGGACTCTATCTGACGACCGATCAAGGTACCAGGTGGACGAATATTTTGCGCTCGACTAATGTGGATGACGCCGCCTTCGGCGTGACAGCCGACACAATTGTCGTTACCACTTACCAGGGCGTGCAACGAACCACGGATCAAGGCAAAACCTGGTCCTTTTCATCTGCAAGTTCGGAACGCGAGCCGATTTCTTCTCGCGATGGCATTTTTTACTACAAAGATAACAGTCGCATCTTTCTTTCATCTGATGCCGGTCTGACATGGGGACCTCAAACCGGGGTCGCAGATTACGATTGTCATTCCTGGGCCTTTGATTCGTGTGATGCTGGTACGATCTATCTGGTCAATGAGGCTCTTTACTGGCCAACCGATAGCATCGCGGCAATGTACGTTACACACGATCTTGGTGCTACCTGGCAGGCGGTGAATTCCCATCGCGTCAATGCTGCCACCCATACCGGATACTATTGTGGCAACGCGGCATCATCCAGAACGGCGATCTATACCCAGACTAACGCAGGTATCATTCGCTCGATCAACAAAGGTCAGACCTGGCAAAATATCGGCGGCCCGGCGGGTCAGCCGGACCAGCGACTTATCGCTATTGCCGGCGATACCGTTTTGCTCGTTGCGGATGAAGACGGCAAGATGTGGCGCAAAACAGATGGTATTGGAACTCCCTACTATGGCGCTCCCACTTTACTGACTCCAACCCCACTGTTTGCCAATCAAGCACTACCGGAATGTGAAGGGCCGTTTACGCGCGGATTCGTCATCGGCCATACATGTATGGGTCCTCATATTGTCGGCTGGAGGATTGCGGGCTTAAATGCGGCTCTCTATTCAATCAAGAGCCTGGTCTATGATTCGACATCGGCGCTCGATACTTTTGCAGTCCAGTTTTCGCCGACCGGACCCGGCTATTATGTCGATACCGTTCTGCTCACGTATGATGATAGTACACATATTATCGTCCCGCTTCGGTCGCAGGTCCTAACAGCGCCGTCTCCCGCACTCCTTGGAGATGGTCATCCACTCTTTCAAGGGGCAAGACTCGATTCGTGTTCCGTTCCGCTTGACAGTACCATTGTCATCGCATATTTTTGCCCGCAGGATAGCCTGCGATCGGTCCGCATTCTGGGGCTCGATTCCAAAGACTATCAAATCCTCAGCATGGTGCGGGATACCGAGAGGTTTCTCGACTCCATCACGCTCCGTTTTAGGCAGGGGGCTGTTCGCTTGAATGCTGCTAGCCTTGAAATTCTCTATGGCGATGGTACGAATATTACGCTTGCTTTGGCAGGCCGTACCATCCAGTCACCGCCGATCGAATTGCTGGCGCCTCGGGACAGCCTTTTTTCTGGCACAACGCTCACCCCCTGCGATAAACCAGTTTCAGATACGATCATCATATTGGCGGTATGCGACCGAATAATGAGATCGATCCAAGTCGCGGGTAGGGATTCCGCGAATTATCACATCTTAAGTATCAACCATAATTTTAGCGCGGAGCTCGACACGATCGTTGTTGGATTTACTGTCGCCCAGCCAGGCGGTTCCGCCGGTAAGCTCGTCGTCGAATATGATGATTCGACCATAGCGATCCCATTGGCGGGCTTGGGCATACCTGGCCCATTGCCACATGCGCTCAATCCCGTCACGTTGTTTTCAACCGCGCGCGTGAGTTATTGCGACGCGCCGCTCGATACTTTTGTTGTAATCGATGAGGGCTGCCGAGGCCGAGCGGTAAAGTCCCGTATGATCGAAGGTGTCGACTCTGCTAATTACAAAATCTGTTGCTTTGGTCGCGACAGCATCCGGCTTTACGACACAATCCGCTTATCCTTCTGGGATTCGACAATCGGCCCATCCCATGCGCTGCTTACGGTCCGCTATGACGATGGCGCGAGCGTGCAAGTACCCCTCGGTGGGTCCGCCATTCAGCTTTCCCCGCCTGTATTGGCGAGCTCACGCAGCACATTGTTCTCCACTGCGAAGATGTATCCGTGTGAGGAGCCGGTCCCGGATAGCTGTTGGGTGCATGTTAGCTGTAATAAGCAGCAGCTTGCATCTGTCAAGATCATTGGAAAAGATACGTCGAACTATCGTATTTCCGGCGTCATCCGCGATTCGCTGCACGGGCTGGATTCTGTCCGGCTCATATTCCTTCCAGATAGTGCCGGCCCTTCGAATGCAAGTCTCGTATTCACCTATGCGGATGGTGCGAGCGTAACGGTTGCACTCGCTGGGGAGGGCCGCGAGGTGGCCCCAGCTTCGGTTTCGCTATCCGATATTACTGACGATACGATAGGCGGCACGGTCTATATTCCGATTACCATTCATCACGGCCCGCCTCTCGCGGCTTTGGCATTCGATCTTCATTTCGATACCGCGCAGCTTGCCTTCCTGGGTCTTCAGATGGCGAAACCCGGAAGCCCTCCGCCAACATTCACGCTGCGCTCGGCAACAGACTTGCGCGTTACGGTCGACTTCACATCCGACGAGACCGATTTGGTGACAGTGCTTTATGCTCTTTTTGACTGGTATCCCGCCGATAGTGGTGGCGCCAGGGTCATGCTCGACACCATAACCACCACGGCCACAATTCCTGGTTGTATTGTTGAATCGAATCAGCAAACGGATGCCCGGTTGAGCGGGGCGGTATCGTGCTGGTCACCGTTTCTGGTCAGCCAGTTGCGCCGCGGCGTGATGCCGGATTTGTTCATCCGGCCAAACCCTGCCTCGCATCTCATCGAACTCGCGAGTAATGCGCCAATTGATGCAATTCGAATTTCGGATGCACTGGGACGCGATGTGTTGCGAATGGCGGGAAGTGCGCGGACGATAGATGTTTCTCAATTCCCTGCAGGCCTATATTATGTGCAGGCTCAGCATGGTGCTTGGCAGACTGGCCGCACGCTCATCATCGAGCGATAATCGCAAAGCGATGGAGGTAACTCCCCGCCACTTGCATTTTGGCAATTTGAGAGGCTAAGCGCTTGAAATTGACTATATTTGTCTCTCATACTGAGAGGCGATCTATGCTTCGATTCTCGTTCAAGTTCTTATTCGTACTGCTCCCGCTATCCGCACTGGGGTCAACCTCGCAAGCGCAATGGCAGCGTGTGACCGGTCCCGCGTTTCTTTCCATGAACGCGAGGGAGGGATGTGCGATCAATTTCAGTGACGGTATTGTCTGGGCCGGTGGCAATTCTCTCTGGCGCTCCAGCGATCTTGGACTTACGTGGTCGAAGATTTATTTTCCCGGAACGCCAACGACCATTGCGGCGATTGCCTTCTTCGATCGTCTCCACGGGGTCGTGATAGCCGGTAGCACGCCATACAGCGCGTATGTCACCAGTGACGGCTGTGCGTCCTGGCAACTGCTTCCATCAATTGTCAAGCGATGGGTGGCTTATGGCATGACGGCGGATACGATTTATTACAGCTCGGGCGGCGCAATCGAGATAAACATAAACGGGACGATTGCGAGGCAACAGCCAGTTGCCGATGCGATCGATCCTATTGTCGCACGAAATGGTACAGTGTATTATATGAACAATTCCTCCATTGTTGTGTCGGATGGTGCCGGATCAACGTGGCAAGCGCGGGGCACACTTCAACTCGACTGCAACCAACTATCGCTCGATTCCTGTGATGCCTCGACTGTGTATGCGGTCAACGAGAAGATTCAACAGTTCGGTTTGATCGATACCGTAACCTCCATCTTTGTATCCCGGGATAATGGCTGGACATGGACATCGCAAAATCCGCATGGTATCGATTATTATTGTGGCAATATTGCCACATCCAAAGCAGCAGTCTACACTCAGACGCAAGATGGGATCATCCGCTCGACCGATCACGGCATCACTTGGACTACAATCGGTGGACCGACGGGTCCGCCGGATAATCAATCGCTTTCCGTCGTGGCTGATAGCATATTGCTGGTGATCGATTCGTTTGGCAACATGTGGCGCACTTCGAACGACGGCGAATTTCCGGTGACAAGAATCGTCTCGGTGCCCGTTCTCCTCAATACGGATACTCTATTCGCTGACGATACTGTTTCACTCTGCCGGGATACAGTCATGAGGTCCATCGCAGTTGCGAGGACCTGTGGAGCGGTATCGTTGCTGTCTGTCCAACGAGGTGGAGGTGATTCTTCCGCGTACCAAATTGCGGCGGTCCACACCAGTGGCGAGCCTGCGATCGACTCGATCTACATCCGATATATTCCAAGTGTCGCCGGGAAGGATAGTGGCAGTTTGCTCTTGCATTATAGCGGCGATACGACGTTAAGCGTGCCGCTAAGCGGCTTCTGCATTCCTCGCGGGGCGCCCCGCCTCTTCGCGAGTTCGGATACCATCTTCAAGCGCGATAGCGTCTTCCCATGTGGCGGCCCGGCGATCGAGGGGTTGCGGATCGACCGTATTTGCGATTCGCGACAGATCCAATCCATTCACGTCACCGGAGCGAATTCGACTAATTACGTAGTTGACACATCGTTCTTTGTCGAATCGTTAGGATCGGATTCGATTATCATCCGATTCTCTTCCGACGATTCGATATTGGCCCATGGCATGCTGCAAGTGGTCTATGACGATGGTAGTACCGTCAGCATACCGCTCGCTGGCATAGGACGCAAAGCATTACAGCCTCGTCTCCTGCCATTGCCGGATACGATGTTTGCGCGTGATACTCTTTCCCCTTGCGATGCTCCGGTCTTTCAGCATTTCTTTATCGACCGGGCTTGTGCGTTGCGACAAATCCGCTCCCTTGCCATTTCCGGTCCTAACTCCGCAAATTACACGATCGACACGCTTGTCTATGATACGATCAAAGACCTGGATTCGATTGCGTTGCACTTCCTGACGAATCAGGCAGGTGCTTCGATTGGATCATTGCTGGTAACCTACGATGATGGCTCCTCGGTCACTATTCCACTACGAGGTGAGGGATTGCCAGCACCAATCGTGAGTCTGAGTACGCTCGATGTTACGATGGGAGATACTATTGGTGGAGCAGTTAGGGTGCCGATCATAATCCAACACAATCACGCGCTGAAGACCATCGATTTTCGAATCCGATTCGATACGTCTATAATGGAATTTGATTCCGTCGTCTGGTCCGATGGCACGTGGGTGAGTGGTAGCTATGCCACCGGGTTGAATTCCGCGCATATTCATGTTGCCGCTCGCAATGGTGACAACCCCGACACAGTGTATGCGCTGTTCCGTTGGTATCCAAATGTCCAGGGGCAAGACACCGTGTATTTTGACTCGGTTCAGGTCACACCGGCAGCTTGTCTTATATTATCAGAAAGTGCGATTGCTTCGCACATTTCCGGTCCAGTGTTTTGTGTTTCCTCCATGCTGACGACGTACCTTCACTATGGGCAGATGCCATTGCTTTCAATTCGACCGAATCCGGCGTCAGATCGAATGGAAATTGAAACGAAGGGTGTGTTAGATGCCGATGCATCCATTTCTGTATGGGATGCGCTCGGGAGAAGAATAGATTTCCAGGCTAACGAGAAATTGATCGACGTTTCGAGTCTCGCTCAAGGAGTCTACTTTGTGGAATTGCACACCGGCAGACTACGGATCAGTCGGATGCTGGTAATTCATCGATAATCGGGTTCGATTCATGGCCGCAACTTAGGGCATCACAGGCAATTGCAGGGCCATCGGTTGCTGGATTCCCGAATGCTCCCCGCGTTCGATAGTCGAGATGACGAGCGGGGTCAGATCATAGAGGACATCGCCGCGATTTGGAGCCGTGGGCTTGAGCCCACGGTGTGTCGCATCGTCCAGCGACACCGCAGCTTGAAGCTCACGGCCAGAAAGCTCACCAAACAAGGTTGCGCTATTCGAGCGGGTGATGCTCACTTGACGGTACTCGCCGACCTCAGCATCCGCGCGTGGGAAGATGACAGTCTTGTTCGTATCAGTACGGCCCTTCCATTCACCGGCGTTCTTCTTCGAGCGGCCCTCGACAAGGACGGTGTGTTCGCAGCCAACATCCAAAAGATTGCGCCGCGTCGCGTGTTCGTTTTGGAGCGCGATTATCTCTTGCAAGCGCCGTGTCTTCTCCTCAAGTGGAATATCATCCGGAAGCGTGCTTGCCGCGCGAGTATTTGGACGCTCGGAATAATTGAACGTGTACGCGCCATCATATTCGACATCCCGCATGACTTGCATGGTCATCTCATGGTCCTCGAGCGTCTCGGTGCAGAACCCAACGATGAGATCGGTTGAAAGCGCGACATTCGGCATTGCGCGGCGAATCATCTCGATAATCGACAGATAGTGCTCGCGGGTATAAGTCCGGTTCATCAGCTTGAGGATGCGATCCGAGCCCGATTGCAGCGGCAAGTGAATGTACTTGCAGATGTTGTCGTGCTCGGCCATAGTATCGACCAACTTCTGGTCAAAGTCCTGCGGATGGCTGGTGGTGTAACGGATGCGAACACTCGGCACGGCGCTGGCACAAGCTGCGAGCAAATCAGAGAAATCAAGCTCCGCTACCTTTTCAAGGCGGGGGTTGGGGGAAGGTTGGAGGGGGATTTGATCCCTGTATGAATTTACATTCTGTCCCAGTAGCGTGATCTCTCGGAATCCCTGTTGCTCCAATTCCTTGCACTCATCGACTATGGATTGCATGCTGCGTGAACGTTCGCGGCCGCGAGTATAGGGCACGACGCAGTATGTACAAAACTTGTCGCAACCACGCATGACCGAAATGAACGCGCTGATGCCTTCGCTTCGGAAAGGAAGGATATCGTCATATGTCTCGGTCCGGGAAAGTCTGACCGCCATTTGGGTCGCGTCTTCGGGACGAATAGACTCCAGCAGGGAGGGCAATTTGCGGTATTCATCTGGTCCAACAACAAGATCGACAATCGCACCAGAGTTCTTGAGCAAATCCTTTCGCAGATGCTCCGCCATGCATCCGAGCACGCCAACGACTACTTCTGGATTCCTTTTTCTAAGATTCTTCCAGTGCGTGAGCCGATTCCAGACTTTTTCCTCCGCATTTTCGCGGATGGCACAGGTGTTCATTAGGGCGAGATCAGCGCCTTCCAGCTCAGTCGTTGGTTGATAGCCAGCCTTGTTCAGCACGGAGAGTACAACCTCCGTGTCGGCGACATTCATCTGGCAACCGTATGTTTCGATATAGACCTTCTTCATGGGCAAGCCGTAGAATCCGAGCACGGCACGTCGGGTTCCACCAGCAGAGATGGGCTATAATCGGCACGCCTCCTAAATGGCGAATGTTAGCCTTCGCATGGCGCAATTATTCGATGCCACCCAATATCTGGCGCGGATCGGAATTTATGACGTCGTTCCCGGTCGGGAACTGCCCGATCTCGCGTTGCTCCAACGGTTGCTGGACGCTCATCTCTGGTCTGTGCCCTTTGAGAACATCGATATCATGCGGCGGAAGCCGCTCAGCCTCAATGAAGACGATTTGTATTCCAAGATCGTCATCCATAATCGTGGAGGATTCTGCTATGAGCTGAATGGCTTGTTCGCGATGTTGCTGCGCGCGCTCGGCTATAAAGTCGATACACTCTCAGGGCGCGTGCGTCGTGGCGACGGAAGCTACGGCACTCCGGATGAACATTTGACGACCGTCGTCCATCTGGATCAGCCATATCTCGCCGAGGTTGGTTTCGCAAAGTCATTTCCGCGGGTGATGAGCCTCGATGGTACTCCCTACGTACATCCGAAAGGGACATACCGAGTGCGGAGAGATGGCGAAGAATACTTCGTAGAAGCCGAACGGAAAGGGGAGTGGGTGCCGGAATTTCGGTTCGATCCTACGCCGCGCCAATTGCATGAGTTCAACGAGATCTGCGCCTATATCGAAGGTATTCCGAGCTTCAACTCCAAATACTTTTGTATTGTAGGTAAGCCCGAAGAGACGATCGAGTTGAAAGAACATGAGCTCATCCGACGATCCGGCACGGAAGTCTCGCGGACCGCAGTACACTCGATGGAAGAGTTTTGGGGCTATATGCATGAGTTGTGCGAGCCGTTCCGACGGATCGCGGAGTCCCTCGAAGCCGAGGGCTAATAAATTACTTGGACGGCTGAAATGCGCGAAGGCAAACGGAAGGTAACCTTGCGAGTGTTCATTGGCAACTGTAAATGGCCGATAATCCACTGTGTTCTTCCATCCTGCATCATTTACTCTACATGCTGAAAGCGAAGCATTCACTTCTACCGATTGTCGCGCTGGTCCTTGTATTTACATTTGGTGGTCTCGACTCTGCAACAGGGCATACGATTGATGCCTCGAAACTAATGATGGCCCGCCCGGCGGCAGATAAGTCCGCTTCTGTTTCGTCCAAATACTTCTTCGTGGACAGCACGGAGCTTGCCGTGTTGCTCACTTCGCACGAGCAAATTCAGATTGCTAATTTTCCATGCCTGACCGGTGCCATTACACTCGATCTCAAGCCGGCGCACTCGCCAATCGATGCCACTACCCAGTTTGTAGAAGGGACGGCTAAGGGCGATGTTCGCATTTCGGCTCCGCTGTTTGTCGCGTACCGCGGGAAGGTCCTTGGTGAGCCGAACTCGCGGGTGTTTCTGACGATCTTCTCGGGGAAGATGCTCTGTTCAATCACGCGTGAATCGGGTGAGGTGCTAGTACTCGGACCCGCGAAGACACAAGCAGATGGCGGTCTGCACATCCTGACACGCGAAACCGATTTACTTGCTCTGAGCGGATTTGCCCGCCTCAATTGCATCGCTGATGACATTGCGCAGCCCGCAAAACACGCTCCAAACGGCGAACTATCTCCGGGCGATGACCGTGCGCAGAAGACCATGACTTCAAGTTCCACGCTGCTGCAGACGGACATTGCGGTCGAAGCCGATTCGTGTTTCTTCGCGGCGGCTGGCAACGCCATGCCCGCGGTTCTCGGTTATATATCTTCGCTCTTTGGGATGGCAAGCAGCATCTACGAAGACGAGGCAAACATTACCTGGCATTTAACATGGGTGAAAGTTTGGACGAGTGGCGATCCGTACAAGGTGGCCGGGAATGCCTATGCTCTGGAACCGCTCGTGCCAAGCTACTGGCAGACCCATTACGCAAACGTCCCGCGCGATCTCGCGCACGTCATGACGTCCATTGGTAATGGAGGCGGTGGCTATGGATGGTACTCGCTCTGCGATCCGGCTTCGTCCTATAGTGTAAGCTCCCCGCAAACAAAGCATCAGTACCCGACATTTGCATTTACGTATGACGCCTACATTGTCGCGCATGAAATCGGGCATAACTTCAGCCTGCAACACTCGCATAGCTGTTGGTGGAATCCGCCGCTCGACACTTGCTTCACCAACGATGATACATCGAAGCTTGGCCTGAGACTCGGCGATGCATGTTGGGGCCTGCCAGTTACACCACGCCGGTCTCCAGGTACGATCATGAGCTATTGCCAGAATGCCAACTATGCCATTTCCGGTGATTTTAGCCAATATCGCGTTCAGATGACCTTCAGTGCGCGCGGCGATGATTCGCTTCGAAAATTTGCAGGATTGGCGCAGTGCATCCAGCCGCCAAAGGATACGACGCTGATTCTAATATCACCACGAGGGAGCGAATCGTATCGAGCAGATTCGCTGGTCTCGATCAATTGGAGTTTTGCGCATGTCGCAACGGTGGCTCTCGAATACTCACCGGATGGCGGGTCATCGTGGATGCCGATTGCATCCGCGGTGCCCGCCACGGATGGACAGTATACGTGGCCTGTGCCGAATGTCAAATCGGACAGGATGATGGTTCGTGTAATGGATGAGTTGGACCCCGCAATTGCGGATACAAGCTTGCTCTTCTTTTCCGTCATCCCCAGTCCCAGTGGTGTGCAGCCCGCAGCTACCTTCGCAAGCTTTTCAATTGCACCAGAGCCCGCCGGAGAGATTCTGACATTAACGAGTCCTATTTCGGGTGCTGCGCCGTATGAAATTCTTGACGCAAAGGGAGTTGCGGTCCGGCGAGGAGTCGCGCTTCTATCGGACGGCGGGATTGCTCAAATAGGACTGGAAGGGCTCCCTGCCGGAACCTATTTCTTGCGCATTTCGTCCGGTGAGATACACGTCTTTCCATTTGTTCACATTAAGTGAAAGTGCTCGCCAATTGTCGTTTCTCTTTCTTCATCGCCGCTATCATTCTGGCAGGCGCAGCGCAACTTCGCGCCCAACCTTTGGCGATTGGAGCACCTGCAACGAGTGTTGATTCCTGCCTGGAACACTGGGATGCTAAGCCACTCCCTGCCGATCACGGCGATTCATCGTGTCTCGGCGTCCGCTTCTGGGATTTGGACGGCCATATGGTTTATCATATTGACACCAGCCAACGCCTGACCAAAGTCGATTGGCTTACCTACATGCCGGTCGAAAAGTTTCGGGTCGATAGTATCGCAAAGGATCTTGGCAAGTCTCTGGGCGCTCCACCTGCCAGAGCCAGAGACGAGCAAGGCGTCTACTGGATCTGGGATAATGAGGAAATCCATTATATGCTGGGATACGGCAAGGGGACCGTCCGCCTCCTTGAATTTGAAGATCAAAGTGCTTTAGAAGCCTGCTCTCTCGGGCATTAGAGAACTAATGATGAATGAAGAATGATGAATGATGATCTATGAAACGCACGATCATTATTTTCGCTCTCTTCGCGCTTTATTCTATAATCACGGATTCCTCGGCGCACGCGCAGTTCTGGCATGCGCTGCCAGCCATTGATTCCAGCACGAGAAATGGTATTGGCAACGTGGGGGACGCCACCTTCTCGAACGACGAGAAACGGGTCTTCTATCTCTCAGGTGGAAATGTTTTTAGCCTCGTCATCGCCGATAAATACAGCCGTATCACGGCGACTCCGGGGATGACGCCAACGCAGGTTACCAAGTTCACCGATCGTCCAATCGTTCGCTTTGTGCATCTGACCAATCGGCCCGAAATCATATTTATGCGGCTTGGTGAGAATGGCAAGGATTATCACATCTACAAACAAAAAGATGATGGCTCCGATCAACCGCAGGATTTGTCCGGCGACGCCAACGCGGAGATCATAGGTCTATCGTATAACGGCCGCTACGTCTATTACACGGCGAACAAAGTCCACAAGGACAAAGTCGATTGCTACCGCTACGATACCCAGCAATACACGAGTGATCTGATCCTTCCTAATGATCGCAATTGGCGCGTCCTCTCCTGGACTCGCGATCAAAAGAAGATTTTGATTGCGCGTCCCAACCCCGGAGCCGCACTGATGCTGTACGATATCGAATCGACAGAACGCACGCGACTTGGCGATCCGGGCAATACCGGGAGCTTCATGGGCGCCTTACTCGATCCCGCCGGAAACTTAGTGATGAGTGCCAGCGCATGGACCGATTACTCACCGAATGGCAAGTACCAAATCTTCGATGACGGCGACAAGTGGCGCGTGCATGATATAGCGACGAACACGGACCTCTCGCTGCCCGCCGCCGCGCGACCACTCGCCATCGCTCCGAAGGAAACGATGCTGGTTTACAGTGATGGCGGGAAGATCTATCTTTACGAGATGGTGAAGAAGGCGACAGTGGAACTGGCGGCTGTCAAGCAGTGATGTCCAAATTGCAGTCGGTAAAAATTAGCAGTTAGCGAGCGTTCGATGTGTCGAAATCATACATCTGGTGTTTGGCGGCGGGCCTTGACCATTACTGCAGTTCTTGTTTTGGCCGGCTGCAGCAGTACCCAGCCGCCAATCGATCCTCCTGTCATTGTACCACATAAGCCAGCAACGATCCTCGGACGGGTCG
Source organism: Bacteroidota bacterium (assembly GCA_030706745.1). Taxonomy (NCBI): domain Bacteria; kingdom Pseudomonadati; phylum Bacteroidota; species Bacteroidota bacterium. The sequence continues at coordinate 48,752 of JAUZNX010000014.1, read as the reverse complement.
TCCTCGCAAAGGCATTGGGTATAAAGCTTCCACCGTTTAGCGGTGTTACTGCAACGATCGAGGGAACATCATTCTCCGCGGTGACTGACGACAGTGGCTACTTCACATTCAGGAATGTTCCAGTCGGAACGTATACGGCTCACTTCTCTAAGCCTGGTTATGGAGATGTGCGATGGGTTTCAATCGTGGTCACGGATACAGATGGAACGACCGTCAAGTGGTATAGTGACTACACCGTCGCAATCCTGTACAAATACTCTGATGAAGTTGTAACCTTGCGCTCTGTAAGCGATCGGCTTGGCGGCGGTTACCTCATCGCATCCGGAGACATATTGCCGGATTCCGCGCGACCCCAGAAGGAAGACGCAGTCGTTCTCTATGTTTCACATACTTCGGACGTATCGGCGGTACCGGGCCACTATTCAGCCTATTATTATACGACCTATGACGATCCTGACGGGCGTCATATCGATACGGCTAAGAGTACTTTTGGGTATCCAATGGACATGGTAAGTCCCTTAGGCTCTACCTTTCAGTCTGGGGATTCAGTATATGTCGTTGCGTATGGCGTGCCCTATTATGAAGGGTGGGACTACTACGATCCTGCCATCAAGCAGTATGTGCTTACTGCAATCAACCAAACTCCGTCGCCCGTCATTGGCGCGAAGGTGCCATAGGCGCATCGAGAGCGATTCTCTAATATAGAAAGAGTTGAAGCCCCTTCGCATCGTATGTTCCGGGGATTCTCACTTTTGTAAAATCATTGTGCAGGATTTGACATGCCCGCTCGGGGCATAGCGGAGTGCTCTCCGTGAGCCGAAGGCATGTTCTTCCAACCAAACCCGAGTTCGCTTGCGATTTCGGAGATCGTTCGTTGGGATTAGCCCAATATTTGTATTGTGACCATACTGCACGCTTTTACCAAAATCATGGCCACTACCCAATACCACGAACCGCCGAACGAACTTTCGAAAGAGACGCGCACATTCGCGCGCATGATCACTTCGCTCACCGAAGAAGCTGAGGCCATCGGTTGGTACCAACAACGCATCTCGGTGGAGTCGGACGCGACTGCCAAAGCAATCATGCGGAATGCCCAGAAAGAGGAATTCAAGCACTTCGGCATGGACCTCGAATTCTTGCTTCGTCGCACGCCCCAGTGGCGGGAGATTATGCAGGGAATCCTCTTCACCACCGGCGATATTGTCCACGAAGGCGAAGAGGCTGAGGAGAAAGTGGCGGGTTAATACTCTCTCTTCCGCTCTCTGACCCTCACCGGCCCCGATGGGACAACGGATTATGCCGGTATATAAATATCGAATCGCGCGCCCTTGTTGAGTTCGCTCGTTGCGGTGATGATCCCATTATGGTTCTCAACGATTTTCTTCACAATAGCCAGCCCAATGCCGGTACCGGCATATTCTTCTTTGTCGTGAAGTTTTTGGAATACCTCAAAAATGCGATCGTTGAACTTGGGCTCAAAGCCGATCCCGTTGTCGGTGACTGTGATGTGACAATATTGTTTTTCAGAAGAGAGCTTCTCGTTGTTCAACTGACTGCCGGTTTCAATCTTGCTCGTGATAATGATGTGGGGTGGGATCTGAGGATCTGAGAATTTAAGCGCGTTGCCGACGAGATTGAGCATCAACTGACGAAACTGAAACCGAATGACATTAGCCGGGCACACTTCTGTGACATCAATGGTCGCCCGCTTTTCATCTATGGTGTCCTTCAGTTCGGTCTTTACTTCTTCGATAATAATGTTAAGATCGGTGTTGACGAATATTCGTTCAGCTGTATTGACGCGAGAAAATGCAAGCAGGTCTTCAATCAGGGTTTGCATCCGCTTCGCGGCTTCTTGGATTCGGTGGAAATAGTCACGACCTTTATCAGTAAGGTTCGCATCCTCGTTGTCGCTGATCCGGCTCACGAAGGTCTGTATCTTCCGTAGCGGCTCCTGCAAGTCATGGCTCGACACGTATGTAAAAGCCAGCAACTCTTTGTTTGCGATGCTCAATTCTTCGGCGCGCTTCTCTTTTTCGTCGTTTTGGAAGGCCAGTTCCTTATTGGCGACAATGAGCTCCGCCGCGCGTTTTTCTTTCTCGTCGTTTTGAAAGGCCAGCTCCTTATTGGCTATGCTCAGCTCTTCCGCTCGCTTCTCCTTTTCATTGTTCTGGAAAGCAAGTTCCTCGTTTGCAACGCTTAGCTCCGCCGCCCGCTTTTCTTTTTCATCGTTTTGGTAGGCAAGCTCAATATTCGCAATATTAAGCTCTGCCGCCCGTTTTTCCTTCTCATGGTTTTGGAAGGCGAGCTCGATATTGGCGACGTTGAGCTCTGCCGCGCGCTTTTCCTTCACCTGATTTTGTACGGCGAGTTCCTTATTCGCAACTACCAACTCCCCGGCTCGCTTCTCCTTCTGATCGTTTTGAAACGCCAGCTCTTTATTCGCAATACTCAATTCCGCCGCACGCTTTTCCTTTTCTTTGTTTTGGAAGGCGAGCTCCTTGTTCGCAATCCGTAACTCAGCCGCTCGCTTTTCTTTCTCTTCATTTTGGAATGCGAGCTCCTGGTTGGCAACACCTAATTCCGCTGCCCTCTTCTCCTTCTCGTCATTTTGAAATGCGAGTTCAATATTGGCAATGGCGAGTTCCGCGGCTCGCTTCTCCTTTTCCTTATTCTGGAATGCAAGCTCATCGTTGGCAACCACTAACTCTGCGGCTCGTTTTTCCTTGACCTGATTTTGGTAAGCAAGTTCCTTATTTGCAACGACGAGCTCTTCCGCGCGTTTTTCCTTTTGATCGTTCTGAAATGCGAGTTCCTTGTTCGCAATGCTCAGCTCGGCGGCCCGCTTCTCCTTCTCTTTATTTTGGAAGGCAAGCTCTTTGTTCGCGATATTGAGTTCGGCCGCTCGCTTCTCCTTCTCCTCATCCTGATAGGCAAGCTCTTTGTTCGCAATCCCCAACTCGGCCGCACGCTTTTCCTTTTCATCGTTCTGGAATGCAAGCTCCTTGTTCGCGATCCGCAACTCGGCTGCCCGTTTCGCCTTTTCCTTGTTTTGGAATGCAAGCTCTTTGTTTGCAATGATCAGCTCTGCCGCCCGCTTCTCCTTCTCATCATTCTGAAACGCAAGCTCCTTGTTCGCAATGATTAACTTATCCGACTTTTTGCTTCGGAAGCGATCACGTTGGAAGGCTCCGTTGCCCATCGTCGTAACTGCTGCTTCGGTGACCGCTGCTTGGGCAACACCAGCTTTTGCAACGGCGGACTTAGCCATCTCTACCGTGGCAACAGCGGCTTTGGCGACGGCCGCGGATGCGAGAGCCGCCGAAGTGACTGCAGCGGTGGCGGCATCGCCTGAGGGGAATCGGTTCGCGGTTTGGGTTGGTCGTTCGGTATTCATTGTTGTATCGTTCCTAATTCTCCCTTGAGAACGAAATCCTCTTTCAGCGGCTGCGAAGAGTATCCCTTTGTCGCAAGCACCAGCGCTTGATAAATGACCTTCTTGAGTTCCGCAAAGTCGGCGGGTTTCCGAATGTAATAGTCGGCTCCCACGGTGTAGAGCAAGTCGACGACACGCGGATCATAGGATGTGGAAAAAATAATGACCGGAATGCGCCGTAATCGTTCGTCAAGCTTTATCTCCGCCAGACAGTCATAGCCATTCTTCCGTGGCATGTTAAGATCCAAAAACAACACATAAGGCGACGGCGGCGCGATGGCTACTTCTGCAAGTACCTTCATGAGTTGCTCGCCATCACGCACGGTTGTCAGGGCTGCTGTTACCGGCAGTTCGTCCAACGCATCCTTAAAAAAGTTGCAATCGTCCCTGTCGTCATCGGCAAGAAGAATCGAACTTCGGTTCGCGGCCCCCGGTATGGCCGACGCGCCACTCTTGGCAACAGAAACTTGTGTAGTGAGCATCATACTTGGTGTTTTATTCATATTTGAACGGCCTCCGAATCTCCTTTGAGAACAAAGTGCTCTTGCGCCGGCTGCAACGATGTATTTTCCGTTGCCAGAAGCAGCGCCTGATAAATTACTTTTTTAAGTAATGCAAATTCGGCTGGCTTTCGGATATAGTAGTGCGCACCCTTCTTATAGAGCAAATTCACGACGTCCTGCTCAAATGAGGTTGAAAAGATAATGACGGGAAGTTGCCTCAATCGTTCGTCGCTTTTGATCTCCGCCAGGCATTCAAAGCCATTCTTGCGGGGCATATTCAGATCGAGGAACAGAACGTGTGGGGGCGGAGGCGCGACCGTCTCATCGGCAAGAAGCTGCATGAGCTGCTCGCCATTATGCACAGTCGTGAGGTTCGCCGTTACCGGCAACTCTCCTAACGCGTCTGTGAAGAAGAGGCAATCGTCTTTGTCATCGTCGGCCAGGATAAGAATCAGAGGGTTCGGCATCATTGTTAGCGTCTAAAATTGTCGTGTATAAATGTACAGGAGGGTTACTGTCCATTGTAGGGATCAAGTAATCGCAGCAGCGCCGGATTCTTGAGTATTTCCGGCTGCTTGTTGAGCCAATCGTCCGGGATCGGCGCCAACCCATCGGCAACGTCCCGATTCAAAGTGTCCCCCGAAGAATTTCTCAGGTATCGGTCGAAGAGCGTTCGATATTTGTCCTTGAGTTCTTCCTCATGCCGAATCCGAGTCTGTTCTTCATCTCGGCGTAGTTGCCGTTGTTCCCGTTCCTCATTTCGTTCGTCCTGAATCCGCAGGCGTTCGTAGAGCGCGTTCCAACGCTTCTCTTCTTTTTCCTCCTTGATGTGTCGGGCCTCCAAGTCATCGGACACTAATCCCTTTCTCATGACCTCGCCCTCGTCCTTGATGTCTTTGACCTGCTTGGCGACAAGGAGTCGCTCCTCCGAGGCCAAATCAACAGTCTTCTTCTGCAGCCGGAGTGACTCGTTCAACAACTCCCACCGTTCGTCTTCTTTGCGATCCTTCACGTCTCTGGCTTTCAGGTCGTCCAGGGCTAAGCCAATACGTACAATCTCTCGCTCATCCTTGACATCCTTAACTTGCTGGGCAACCAAAAGCCTCTCTTCTGATGCTAATTCCACAGTCTCCCGTTGAATGCGGAGCGATTCGGTGAGCACATCCCAGCGCTTATCTTCTTTTAAGTCCTTCTTGTGCCGCGCTTCCAAATCATCCGAGACCAATCCCTTCCGGATTACTTCACCTTCCTCTTTGATTTCTTTGACCTGCTGTGCAACGAGAAGTCTTTCTTCTGTCGCCAACTCGACCGTTTCTTTCTGCAGGCGGAGGGATTCGTTTAACAAATCCCACCGATCGTTCTCCTTCTGGTCCTTGACCGTACTTGCCTTTAAGACCCTGGAAGCGACCTGTTCGAGTCGCACGATCTCGTTCGCCTCCTTTTGCTCCTTCGCCTGGAGGGCCTCTAAGTCGCCATGTGCGATGTGTTGCAAGTGTAGCGCTTCACGTTCTTCGCGTTTTCGGATTCGCGGGGCGCGCGCCAGGGTGATGAGGTAGAGCGCAATCGTCGGAGCCGCCACAACAATCGCCGCAGTGAGCAGCGCGCGGGTCACGATGGAATCAACGTGATTATTTAGTAGGTAATTGTAGATGAACAGCGAAGACGTCAGTGTAATACCGATCGCCTTGACCAGGAAGGTCGTCGGGAAAAACTTGAACGCAATCGTGAAGAGGCTGTGGCGTTTGCCTTCAGGTAGAATTGGAAGCGGGGCAGCCTGCCATGATGGTGACATAAAATACTGAGGCAAAGCGCGTAAGATAATGAATCGAATGTTACTGGTTTGTCCGGACCTCTGCCCGAAGACGTATTCTGAAAACGCAGGCTTGCCATCACCGGGGAACGCTCCGCGTTGTGTGCGGAGCGTTCGATATCATCCTGTTGAGGTTATCGGGCGACTATGACTGGCTGATGAAGAGTAGCTTCCCAGTCCTTCTGCAGCGGGATAACAGCAACAAGTAGTGATGCGTCGCCTAATAGGCGTTCATAATGCTTGTTGCACTTCGCAAGCGCTCACTTGATTAAAGTAAGATGACCGACGAGTCTTGTCGCTCCAGCCTGCAATACATAGATGTAGTTGCCTGCGAGCAGCTTATCGGTAATGAAAGGAATCTCAACCGAACCGGCACCCAAATGCCCCGAAGCAATCATATCGACTTCTCTTCCGAGTGCGTCAAGCAATGTCAACGTGACGTCGCTGGGCACCGGAAGGATCAACTTGATCGTCGTCTGGCTGCTGGCCGGGTTGGGGTAGTTCGAAACAGAGTATCCATTCTTGGAAGCCTCGGAAGCGACCGAAGCACTCGATCCGATCGAGAATGCAGATGAAAGTCTCGTCATACCCAGTGAACTGGTGACGCGAATGAACACTGGATTGTAATATCCAGACGCGGTGGTCAGCCATGCGGTGGAGTTCGGAGATTCCGTAACCGGTACTGTTGCAATGTGGCTCCAGGTGACCATATAATCGAGCGAGTATTCGACCTCGACGGATGTCCCGATATCGGGCGTATAGGTCCAGGAAATTCCCAACTGACGACGGTTGCCGATGTTTTGTGCGTTGTCGAGCCCACTCAAAATAACTTCGTTGATCGTGCCAATATTCGGTTTTACGGAAATTGTGAAGAGGCCACTGATTCCGGTGATGCCATTGGCATCCCGAATGCGAACGAGTGCTTGCGTCGTGGCGACATTAGGCACGCTCGCCCATGCGTAGCTCTGTCCGTCCGAGTTCATGATGCCAATCAAACTCCACGTTGCACCACCATTGAGTGAATACTCGAAGGTCTTTTGTGCTGTGACGTTCGTCGCGGTGAAGTTAATCGGGAAGTTCACATAGCCGCCATCGACGACTTCTCCGGCAACTGGATGTGTGACGACAATACTACCGACATTGCGACGGATCGAAAAGACCCCGCTCACACCGGAGACGGACGTTGTGCCGTTATTGTTCGTGATACGGATTACGGCCTGTGAAGAGACTGTATCCGGAACATTCCAGGAATAGGTAAAGACATCCGCCGAGATGCTGCCAATCGATACCCAGGTCAGTCCGCCATCGAGCGATAGCTCGAACGACTTCTGCGCCGTGAGTCCGTTGCCGGCCCAAGTAATCTGATATCCTTGCATTCCCGAGGCGACTACCTCGCCAGCGACGGGACGGACGACTATGAGAGTCTTGGTGGATTGAATCGCAAATATGCTGCTCTTTCCTGAGATACCATTTGAATCGGTAATGCGAATCACAGCCATTGTCGATGCCGTGTCCGGAACGCGCCAATAGTAGTTGAACACATCCGCCGTTAGCGTGCCGATCAATTTCCACGTGAGGCCGCCATCGAGCGATAGCTCAAACGTCTTTCGAGCGGTCAGTCCCGTGCCGCTCCAGGTGATCTGGTAATTCAGTGTTCCACTTGCGAGTATCTCTCCGGAAGCAGGATGCAGCACGGTGATTCTGCTCGATCCGATCGTAAAGAGGCCACTCTTGCCGGTAACCCCAAGCGAATCGGTGATGCGTACCATCGCACGCTTCGAGGCCGTATCCGGAACATTCCAGCGATACGCGAATGTATCAGCGGAGATGGTGCCGATGGTCTTCCATGTCAGACCGCTATCGAGCGAATATTCGAAGATCTTCTTTTTGGTAAGTCCCGTGCCGGTCCAGGTTACTTGGTAGTTTTGTGTACCGCCCGTGATCACTTCCGCAAGCGCAGGATGGGTGACGGTGATCTGATTCGATATGATCTTAAAAATTCTGCTCTCACCTCTTAAGTTGTTCGTGTCGGTGACGCGAACCATTGCTTTCGTCGAGGTCGTATCTGGAACGTGCCAAAGATACATCAACGAATCGGTCGTGATGGTAGCAATCGTGCTCCAGGTTCGCCCGCTGTCGAGTGAGTATTGCAGCGTCTTCACCCGTGCGATGCCTGTTCCCGTCCAACGGATCGTATCGTTGAGCGTGTTTCTTAGGATTGAATCTCCCGAGGCGGGTTTTACAACGGTAAGATTGTTCACCGTCGAACCCGTATCGGTCGAGATCGACATGTGGTTTGCCGCTAAGTTAATCGCGCCCAAGGGAGCAACGAGTGCCCTGCCATTGAGTGAGGACTTACCAGCGAACGAAATTGCGCCGTTCGCGATAATCGTCCCCGTGAAGCTCGAGCTATCGGCTACCGTTACCTGGCCATTGACGAACCAATAGATGTTGGCCGCGCGCGCGTTGTTCGACAGCAAGATATGCGTGGTCGAGTGCGCGGTCAACGCACCGCCGATCTTGACGATAAAGATGGCGGTCCCATCGCCATGCGCATTGAATGTTATGTTCCCGACGGTCGTCGTAGCACCTCCAGAGCAATAGACGCCAGGATCGAACGATTGTCCGTCCACGACAGTGGTGCTGAGCACCGTACCGCAGGCCACGAGACCGTCGGCCGTCTGAGCGCTAATCAGATCTTGTTTCGCGAGTGCCGATGCGCTGTTGTTTTGATTCAACGTGCCGGTATAAGTACTCGGAGGAAACCCATTGAAGGCATACGCGCCATCCTGACCGACATCGCCCGTCAGAACAGCTGTGTCGCCAGTGGCGACGTTAATCGCTCCGCCGCCCGTGAATATGGCGTAGGTCGATGCTGTGCCAAGATTCGGACGCAATTGCCCAATGGCTTGCGTACTAAAGTAGAAGAGAATGGAGAGGCATGCGATAGCGCATACCCCTCTCATTCGTAACGTTGTATAGTCTTTCATGTTCATAATTCCTTGTATGATGAGTTGTTGTTCTTAGCGCGACGATTCGTCGCTGCAGGCCTGAACGACCTTCACTGCAATTCGTCGGTTCTGTGTACGCTCGGCTTCAAGGGTCTTTGCGGAAACATCAGAGCGTTCGCGGACTGCATTGTTGGTCTCTCCGAATCCCACCGTTCGTGTCACCTTATTCGAGTTGACACCTTGCTCGATGAGCCAGCTCTTGATGCGAGCGGCGCGGCGCTCGGAAAGCTCTTGATTGTGCTGCGTGGTACCTTCTTCACTCGCAAAGCCTTGAATCTCCACTTTCAGATTTGGGCATTGCTCGACCAGTCGCTTGATCTGGTAAAGATTGGCCATATTGTTCGGCTCGGCGGTATTGAATTGATCGGTATTCACGATAAAGAGCGTGCCCGGGAAATTGAAGACCGTGTTGATCTTTGGATTCGAGATGTAGACGGTATCGGTCGGGTCCTTGACGAAGATCGTATCGGTGTGATAGACGGTCTTTTCTGTGATATCATGGATGATCGTCCGCTCTGATACTTCCGCCTGGGCCGGAGCGGCTTCCACATCAGGTGCGAAAATGTAATAACTGAATCCGAGACCCATGGTCACGAATGCATCCTGACGGTAATCATTCGGATTGGAATAGTCGTCGATCCAATCGGTGCCCGTTAGATGAAGCAAGCCCTTGCCGTTGAACGTAACCTTGGGCGAAATGAACATTTCGAATCCAACGCCCATCACGCCACCAATTACATTCTTGCTGTATGCGGCTGAGGCGTTGCCTCTCAGGTTGGCATCATTCGCATCATTCGGCTCGAAGTTCAGTGCTTCGACACCGGCAATGACGTAGGGTACGAATGTCTGATCCGGGAAGACATTGTACGATGCCATGATGTCCCATCCTCCGACCCGAGTGTGGTTGACGGTGCCCAGCGTACCAGTGCTGGCAGTGCTGTTCGGGAAGAGGGCGGCCTCATTCGCAATCGACGCCGTCGATGCTTTGTACTTCAACTGTCCGCCGTTATATGCTGCATGCAACGACAACCAATCGAAGATATTCCAGCGGATAAACGCATCACCATGAAAGGCAAATTGATTATCTGTATAGTTGCCATAGTATTTATTGCCGCCGGCATCGATACCAAATGCAATTCTGCCAGCGACATCCTGTGCACGAGTCGTTTGGCTCAATCCTGCGATTCCGATAATACCCAAAGTGAGCAGCGCGAGGCTGCGATTTATTAGATTCTTCATGATTAGATTGTGTAAAAAAAAAGTGTAGTACATGCACGGCAAATAATCGTGCAGGTGAGTTACCCGTCACTCACAGAGGACGGCGGCTTACAAATAAGGCCTCGCGGAAGTCGAAGGGACTGGACGCTGAATGACTGATCATCCAGTTAATTCACGTCGGTTCTACTCGAACAATGTCTTTCGTGTAAGAAGCAGATACTGTTGCTGCTCTCTGATACAAAGCTACGAAGTGGGCAGACAAAAAGTGTTACACTCCTCTGGGTATATGTTACATCATTCACACATTCGCGGCTGCGGACCCAGAAATGACCAATTACGGTCGTGATGCTGCTCTTCATGTTCGGTGATGAGGCAATAGTCGTGCCTAATGCAAATACTGTGGTTTATTAGGGCCTGTTACATCAGGGAATGCATTCTCGACCAGGGATCGCATTCTCGACGCTCTTGCGAGTATTAGACCATTAGAGGAGAGAGCGTTGTGGAATATGAATGCTTCGTAGATTCGGCAAAACGCATGATAGCCCCAATGGGGCTATCGAATGGTGACATTGGCTCTGTTTACGAGAAGCGGCTTTCACCCGCACACTTCGCGATAACGGGATTTCAGATCGGACGTGAATGTCTCAAGATGCTTGTTCAGTGCGTCGCCAAGCTTTTCGATGCGGTCCTCGATCGTCTCGAGTGCCACATCGGCGAGGTCTTCTCCCTTGCGGAGAATAATTCTTCGCGACACGCTTCCCTTGTGTGGGGAGAACAACATGCCTGCAACCGCGCCGAGCGTTGCACCAGCGATGAGTCCGAATAATAGATGGCTGTTGTTATTGTGTGACATATTCTTAGTATCAAATGGAATGGCCATCAGAGAACCCGACGGCCACTGATGATGCGCATCAGAATGGCAATGATTGCGATGACGAGCAGGATGTGAATCAGCCCACCGGCACCGAAGCCAATGAATCCGATCGCCCAGGCGAGGATCAGGATTACGGCAACAAGATATAAAAGACTTCCCATATGCTGTTAGTAAAAAGTGATTGTTGAAAAGATTATGCGCGGCCTATTCATAGCCGCTTTTGATAACGGTCAGGATCATTTTAAACCGTTCGTTCGCTCGGAATATGTTCGGCAGATGCGCCGGCAGAATGATGCCGTGGCCAGTTTCGAGTAAGGTCGAAACACCGTCGATAACAATTTCCGCCTTTCCATCGATGATTTGCGCAAAGGTATCGAACGGAGATGTCTTCTCTGTCAAGCCCTCGCCCGTATCGAACGACATGATGCTGATATTGCCCGTCGATTTCTTAATAATTGTTTTACTCAGGATTGCATTCGGTACATATTCGATGATTTCCACCATGATCATTCCCTTTGACGGCTCTAATTGTTCGCGTTCAACTCTCGGAATGCCATTCGACGATGGCGCTTGAGGAGTTGTATGTCTATCGCTCCGAGAGTGTTGTGTCATTACAGTATGATTGTTATTATTAGCATATCTATCCAATACTCCAATCTATTGGCAGGCAACCCGCCTCGGCAATGACCGAGACGGGCATTGTGTCACGGTTAGGCGATATAGCCTAACCGTGACAGCCCTGTCAAGGTCCGAGCGAACGAAATACGTATATACGTATATGAATGTGCAACATGGCTTTGAGAAGAGGTCACATCATCCATGGGTCGCTCGGTACGTGGAGCTTAGGCGGCAGTAATAACTTTATTGTGCTTTACGACGTCATTGCTCGATGACTCACTGCGCTGGTCGCCGCCAACTGCAGATGGTGTTGTCGTCGGACGCGAATCGGAGCCCGTCTGAAAGCCAGACTGTGTGCGCGAATCTGAAGTTGTCGAAGAGGTACTGACCGGCTTCGAGGTCGAAGTACTGGAATGCTGTGAATTCGAATTGCCGGAGGGCTGGCTCTGGGACGTGCTGACCGACTTCGATGGTGAGCTGCCGACAGGCATGGACGTCGAGGTGCTGGCAGGTGTGGATGTCGAGCTGCTGGAAGGCGTGGATGTCGAGCTGCCTATCGGTGATTTGGCCGGCGTGCTGCCCGGTGTTGAAGAGGCCTGGCCGGATAATCCTGATGCGGAATCGACAATTGGGGTTGACGTTGAATTACTCATTGTGATATTTCTATAAATAGAAGAACACACATTATTATGCATTCTAAGTGACGATGCAGTGAGATGGGTTCGACATAAATGTATGCCGTTAAACCCGGAGTCTCGTCTACGCTGCAAAGATATGAAACTATTCGTCGAAAACTATTACATAACTTTAGGAAGGTGTTACATCATTCACACATTGCTCTTTCTGGCTGATCGAATGTTGGTAGTGCGACATCACCAATTCAGTTCGGCATCATTAATGGATGGATCTGCGCACTCGATTGCACCAGGCAGGAGCGGGCGATCCTCACGCTCGCCGGGCCGTGGGACTTCCATGCCATAGCGGGTTTCAAACGCCCGGCTTCGATACGTGGAGAATGCATTTCGTTTTGCATACGGCTCGTCATCGAGAAGCACTTGCTCAGCGGCATCGCTCGCGGTAGTTTTTTGGTATGTTTCCATTGGATCCTTTCGAAGGGTAGTTTAGGACGTTAGAAGCCAACAACCTTCTGAATAGACTTGCGCAATGCAAGCCAAATAAACTCGAAAAACTCTTGTGTATTCTGCCGAACGTAGGTAGTGGTGCCCGAGAATGCCTTCGAACTCCCGTCGTCCACATTGTTTGTTCGAAGCACAAAGGTATTGGCGATGAAGGACTTTAGTCCCTCCATGAAGCCCCGTTTCTCTTTCACATTCGTTGCCAGCACTCTCATCGAGACATCCGAATACCGCGGGCAGACCGTGGTGGTTGCGGTTCCAGATCGAACATCCATGGAAAGCGTGCTGGCAAGACACTTCCCACTGGTAATCTCTTTGCGCTCGTTGGAGATCAGGTATGAGTTTAATCGAGTCAAATCGAATGCACTGACTGTCGCATCGACATGAAGATTAAATGATCTATCGTGAATAGGGTAGATGATCGTACCCAGTACGCGCGCCTGATCGAGAAACAGGGCACTTACGCTGATTTGCAGCGGCGCCTTATAGTAGGTGCTGGAGTGATCCGTACTGAATGGATGCGCGGTTACTCGCGCGTGCGTGAATGTCAGCAGACTTGCGTGCGTGCTTCCGGCGATGCGCTCTCGATGTTGAATGTGGCCATTGTTCATCACAATTGAGTCGATTGTGATAGCAGACGTGATTCCATTCACGATCGTGTGAGGCAATACTGCAACGACAGGATGTGGGTTGTGCGCTTTTCGCATGTCTCCGTAGTAGTCAACCGACCAGGAGGTTACTTCGAACAATCGAACAAACAGGCCAGCCGATCCCATGAGCTTGCTGAAATCTATTCCGCGAACGCGAATCCCATTGCACCGATACTCTAACCGGTCCTGAAAGTACTTGTGTAAATCGGCGAATGCCTGCTCGTTGTAATTCGGCAGATAGGACAGGCTATCGATCGTGACGAGAGAATCGGTCAGACTCCCGTGAATCCCACGAACATGGATCGAGTAAGTGCTATCGCCGATAGGATAGTCTCCTCCTGGGAAGTTAAACTCGACGTGGCCGGAAAATAAACTGGGAATGACCACCTTGTGACTTGGATCGAGCGAAAAATCTGTGAGCCAGACTGTGATGTTGCGATAGGCTGGTTCGCTGGCGTTACCGGCACGTTGAGGAAGATACACGTCGGCATTTCGCAAGACAACGCTATCAAAGGAAATGAGTGAAATCTTCGAGATGGAAGGAGCCGAAGCTGCAGGCTGTATGCGTGGAAGAACGATATCGGAATCGGCATTGGTCATGTACGCGCGGGGAGCGTCGAGTTGCAGACTCGTCAGCGCCAAATCATTTCCCCATAGCACGTCCCACCAACTGATTCCTTCGAATCGAGCGCTATCGAGCGTCATATGACCGAGTACCAATCCATGCTCGCCGCCTGCGTACGCCACTCGCGTGAGGATGAATGTATTGCAGACCAGCCGCCCATGGGCGTAGGAAATCTTATCGAGTGTCAGGGTAAACCGGCCATGCGTCGCCTTGAATGTCGCTTGTTCGAGTTTGGGGACGACGACAGTGTTGAGTGTTTTCTCGAAATAGAATGAGAGAAAAATCCAAGTGGCAAGCGAAAGAATGATCGCGAGTGAGCCGAGTGTATAAAGCAGTCGCCGGATGATGGTTCTTCTGGTCATTGTGTGTGCTTCTTCGGCAATCCATCCGCCCACAACAAATATTCAATACTACAACATGTTCGCGGCGAACGATTCGAAGAGCTTACAAAGGTACGGAATGCGAATGGTAAATGCGTTACACAAATCCTACAATATGTTACATCATTCACACATTACCGTTGGAATACCGCTATCATGTCGTTACGGGCATCATTGTACCAGCAGGAGCCGATAGGTGAGCGTCAGAACATCTCCAATCTTCATCGCTCCAAGGAGAAAGGATGGCCGTGCGATGTCATAGTCGGACAACAAAACCGGCATCGATCCGCTGCAAAGGATGGTGCCGTCCTCATTGATCGCCGCAGAAAGTTTGAGCGTTGTGGGCTGTGTGACTCCAGCAATCGTCAAGTGTCCGTGCAGCAGAATCAGGTAATTTGCGAGCCCACTTTGGATGAATTGAGCAGACGTGAGATCGAATACAATGTCTTTGTATCGATCATCCTTCAAGGCTTTGTATGCGTTCTTTTGCGTTTCAGCACTCTCGCTTCGAAGATTGTGGACTGGCAGGCGCAGCGAAAACTCTGTGACTGAACTCAACTGATGATCTGGGGCAAACGTAAAGAGGGCGGAACCGGTGAAAGAATGCGCCATCATTGTCCAATCGCGGAGGGTCGATGTCCCTTTCAAATCGATCTCGGATACACCATCGACTTTGTAGCTTGACTGCGAGAATAAAACATGTGGAAATGCAAGCGAAAGCGTCAGGATGAGGCTAAATGCGATGTGTTGTCCAAGCTTTCTTTGTCGGGCGCTTATCATAGGGCAAATCTACGACAAACAAAATCAAAAAGCATTACATAACTTCAGCAATCTATTACATCATTCACACATTCTCGAGACCACCCAATCGTTTATGCTTGATTTTCTTGAAAAAGGTCGGTGTCAGGCCGGTCACTTTCTTGAATTGATTCGAAAGATGTGCAACGCTGCTATAATGGAGCTTGTATGCGATTTCGGTGAGTGAGAGTTCATCATAGACGAGCAACTCCTTAACGCGTTCGATCTTATGTTTGATGATGAAGTGTTCGATCGTCGTGCCTTCGACTTCAGAAAACAAATTGGCGAGGTAGGTGTAGTCGTAATTCAGTTTTTGCGTCAAGTGCTCGGAAAAATTCACCTTCAGGGCCTCATCCGCATAATGGATTGACTCGATTATGACATTCTTGATCCGCTCGATAAGAATTGCCTTCTTGTCGTCCATTAATTCCAGCCCGGAGCGTTTGAGGGCAAGCGCCAGATCCACGCGCTGTGGCTGGGTAATGATGTCGCTGATTTCAACTTCGCCCAATTCCACAATCGTATGATGAAGGCCGAGTCGTTCTAACTCGGCCTTTACCATAAGTTTGCAGCGGATGCTGACCATATATTTTATGTAGAGCTTCATCAGGATCAGTAGGGTGTATTCGTACCAACTGGCTACGACGGATAAAAAGTCCGGTTCACGGGATAGCGAAAGGTGATTACCGAATAATCTCCTGCCGGGGGTCGGCCCCAGTGCGGCTAGGCATATTATCCGACGGTGACTCCGCCGATGGGGGAAGCCATGACCACATCGGGCATTGCTGATTAGGGCAGAAACGCCGAGAGATACGATCAACAAAATCGCATTCTTGAGGAATGTGCGTAGCAAATCCCATCATCGTATCGTATATTAACCCTGAGATTGATAGGCACCAAGCTAACGGAAAGCGCTTGGCTCCCAAATTGAGGTGGTGGAATGACAAAATGTCAGGCTCAAGACTAGATTTGAAGAATTGAAGGAATGGCGATTAGAGAATTGGGAGGACATTCTTCATGAAGCACAAACGCTTGCGCTCCCATTATCCTACCATGCCAAAAGAAACGTACGACAGAAATGGTATTCGTATTAGTCAATTCCCATTTCAATGGATTCGAGAGTTATCCACAATCGAATTCGAAGGCTTGACTTTAGGGCAATTTGAGAGTATACTATGGGCAACAGGGAGCATTCCATCCACACCTGTGTTGCTTTTGGTGAGGTCGCGCCTCGCGGCGCAGTGGTTTGCTAGGACTTGATAAATGAACGTATTCGACGATTTCGGAGCCTTCCCGTTTGAAGGCGAGGACGAGTTTGGCGGCGAGGGAAGCGGTGGAAGCTCCGGGTCTCGCGATGAAGCCTCGTCCGCTGCCGAGCGCCGCAGAAAATATTTTGAGGAAGAACTGAAGCGTTATCGCGAGGAGAAGCGCCGGAAGCTATCGAGCGATGCGGGACATTCGGATGATACGAACGACAGCGAGCGTCCGACCCGGCAATTCTTGCACCCCGATATTCTGGAAGAGCTTGTCGATTACTGCGTCGAGAACGAGAAATTCGACGAGGCTTTGGATTTCGTTTTGTTGCTTACCGAGCGCGCGCCGTTCAATGGCGATGGCTGGCATCGTCGCGGCATGCTCGAGGCGCATCACGGGAAATTCGAACAAGCGCTGGCGAGCTACGAGCGAGCTCTGGCGTTGAACCCGACAGACAACGAATTGCTCATCAACTACGGTATCGCCCTGGACGCCGTTGGCCGTACACGCGAGGCCCTGGAAATCTTCGACCGAACGCTGTCAACCGATCCCTCTAACGATGAGGCGCTGTTCAATAAGGGCATCTGCTTCGAGAAGGCCGAGAAGTACGATGATGCCATTGCAATCTTCCTCTACCTTAAGGATACGAAAGAGCTTGCGAAGGACGCGTTCTACGAGCTTGGCTTCTGCTATGACTCGACGAACCAGTATGAGAAGTCGCTTCAGGCCTATGAGAGTCATCTGGACCTCGATCCTTTCAACCATAACGGCTGGTATAACCATGGGATCATTCTCAACCAAATGGGAATGTACCATAAGGCGATCGAGAGCTATGAGATGGCGCTGGCCATCAAAGAAGATTTTGCATCGGCGTGGTATAACCGAGGCAATGCCTGCGCGAATATCGGCAAGCTGAATGATGCGATCGAGTCCTACAAGGAATGCCTGAAATACGAGGCCGAGGACGTGAACGCCTGGCACAACCTGGCAAATGCCTACGAGGAGCAACGCCGGTGGCGTGATGCAATCCGGTGTTTTTCACAGGCCGTAAAATACGATCCACGCCACGCTGAGAGCTACTTTGGCCGCGGGTCCTGCTACGATGCAATGGACCAGCATGCCAAGGCGCTCGAGGATTACGATCTGGCGCTGGCGATCAACAACAAGTATTCGGAATTGTGGTACGCCAAGGCGGATGCGCTCTATAATCTTGGCCGGCACGAAGAGGCAATTCTGGCATATCGAATGGTCCTCGAGCTTGCACCGAAAGATTTCGAGGCATGGTATGATTATGCCGAGACGCTCGTCGAGACGAAACGGTATCGCGAAGCAATGAACGCCTATGAGACGGCGATCGCGTTCGAGCCGGCGTTTCCGGACGCACATATGGGCCGGGCCAAACTCTTTTTCCGCGAAGGAAATCGGGATGAGGCGGCGGTCGAAGTGCTGGTTGCGCTACGGCTCGATCCTTCCCAGCTCCATCAGTACGAAACGGAATTTCCTCCTTTGGCCGGCAAGGCGACATTCGAAGAGTTGGACCAACTTGTCCGGTCGGAAGTCGCGCGACTGATGCGTGAAGACGATGGGGACTTTTCGTCGCAAGGATAATCGTTCTGGAACCCAGTTACTGTTCATAGTGTACTATGGCCGCTCGATGAGGGCAGAGGGACGGGTTACCCGCGACTCATCGACTCAGAAGTAAATCCGGCGCGTTCATCTAGCGGCTAGGATACCGCCCTCTCAAGGCGGGTACACGGGTTCGATTCCCGTACGCGCTACAAAAAATCCCCGCCTGTTGTCAGGCGGGGATTTCAATTAACGATCAAAAGGTCCGTCAGTGGATCACCGATATCTGCGACCTTACGAATTTACCTCCGGACGAGGCGATGAGCCAATAGCTTCCATTCGGAACATCGGTGAGGTTAATGTCGACGGTCTGCGACCTAGGATTCAACTCCTGGACCGTGCGACCAAGCATATCGACCAACTCGACGACATCCATCATCTGGCTTCCAGCGACTGAAAGCGTATTGGATGCCGGATTGGGAAAGTAGGAAAGAGTAAGTCCGTCGAAGCCGGTCGGTCCAACTTCAACCGTCCCTAATGTGCGGCGCTCACCGTTCAGGTCAATCTCATCGAGGTGATAGGTGCTAAGAAGCGCTGGCGCAAGACGATCGATCACGGCATAATTCGCTCCGGTCAATTCATTTTTTGCCAATAGCGACCCGACAGGAGTCGACGCACTCCGGATGACTTCGTATCGCGCGGCATTCACTTCGTTGGTAGTCTTCCATGTGATAGAGACCGATCCGTCTGTATTTCGATTCGCAGACAGCGAGGCCAACTCGACCGGCAAGTAGTTCAAGGCGCCGCTATATTTGAGGCGGACCATTGGTAGGAGAAATCCGCCTTGATCGACATCTGTCTTATAAGGTATGGTATACGGGAGAGTACCTCCCGGATAGTAGAACGTGCTCAGGATTTCCGGATGGAGCACGCCATACTGGCTGCTCGTGCCGCTGGAATCCACAACAGTATAATATGCGAGTCCCTGGGAGCCATCACCGCCGAGTGTTTTTGGACCGTAATTCCAAACAAAGTGCATCGTGTAGGTCGAGTCCTTCGCAAGGGCTACAGGAGTCGTAAGTGTCACCGTGAACCAGTTCGCAGCAGTTGGATTATACGTCAGACTCTTCGTAACCGGGTTCAGCCCTCCGCCAGAGATTGTAAGACTCCAATTCGTCGAGGCGCCTCCGCTTACGTAGTACATGGAGACACCCTTCAGCGTATCATCGCTGACGGGGGTGAATTTGTAGTACCACTCCGATGGGGCTGTCGTTACTGTACCGGTCGTATCGATACCGCCGTCATCGATAGCATAGGAATCGTCAATGTACATCGTCTTATAGAAGACGTTTGTATCGTTCTTGTTATAGCTATCGAAATAGATACCTTCGAGCTGCGCGATCGCGGTCAGGACTCCGCCCTGCGTACCGTGAAGGTCCCAGTTTGGCATGGAGAATACAGAATCGCGAAGTGGGTAGCTGAAATCGAATGTGCGAGTCTTATCGTAGACATAGCGTCCAAGCGCATCTTTTACAACGAGGCGAATAATACCTGCTCCGAGCGGCACGCCATCACCTCGATTCAAAATGCGAACTTTTGGGACGAGATTGTCCGATAGGTCTCGTGGAATATGGGTGAAGTTTCCATTTCCAAGATCGACATCGACTGGTTCCAGTTCTGTTTTGCCAAAGACGAATGGCTCAACATGCAGTCCATCGATGGCCCAATTATCGGCGTCTTCGAGCAGGTTCACCGGTGATGCCGAGTTGTACGCCTTGACACGGAACCGCAGCCGGAAGTGATCGCTAAGAAATCCCGCATCCAGCTTGACCATGAAGGTTTGAGTTTTCACATCAAATCCACCGGGGATTGTAGTGATAAGCTTCCACGCGGAATCCGGTGGATTCCATTTGGTACTGCCGGCCTTCAGGAGTCCTTCCAACACAAGGGAATCTCCGGGTGTCGGGAGCCCGCCGAGCGCGCCACGGACTTGAACTTCCGGCCCTGAGCGAAGCCGGCTCAAAATCCCGGCTTTCGAGCTATCGGTCGAAAGCCCACGCTGATAATGGAAACTGAGATACACGTTGTTTCCCGCAGTACTAAGATCGATCGGCGCGGATATTAGCGTATCCCCGCCCGTGCCAATCTGCAGATAGTAATTTCCACTACCATCGAGCCGATTGAGAACTGCGGCCTTCGGTCCCAATCCCGTGGCAATCGGTGGCATGGGGACGGTCATGATTGAATCCGCATTCAGGGCCTGAACGCCAACATTGGTCCAGGTGCACGGCGAAATTCCAGCATCGAACTCCTCGCGGAAGGGCACCGTCTGGCCATTGAGAGCCGAGAAATACCGAGTCATTGTGTTATTCGAAGGCCAAGCATCACTCACGCCACTTGGGTAACCTATTGTAAATGTAAGCTTGTAGTTTCCACACGGCACTGTGCCCGTTGGAGGGGCAGTGTAGGTGCTGGCCTGGGTTTGCGTAATCAGGATGCTGTCATTCTTAAGATAGAAGACCGATCCTGTCGTTATATTTGTGATCACGGTCCGCACATAAAAATTAATGGTCGTGTCCGTCATATTCAGGATCGAGCACTGCGGTGTGAATGACGAAGATCCGGGTGTGAGTTCGTAATGGTCCTTGGGCGGAGTCAGGATGCTGGAAACTAGGAATGCATCGACCGGGACGTGCACGAACCTGACGCCCAGCCCATTGTGAAGGTTAAGCGCATACGTGCTGCTTGGGTTTGTTGCATTGTAGTAGCCGCGATGAAGATACGTGACGGCCATATTGGTACCAGTCGGGCCTGCGCTACTAAGACCGATCGTGGCGACCCGCTGAATGATTGTCGCGGCTGGAACGCCGTTCCATGAGCCGTCGAATGACTTGTATTCGAAGGTGATAGTGCTATCAGTAGCGTTGAACAGTGTTTGGAACGTCGCGCGCACCTGGCCGTTGGTCCCTTTCAGGCCAAGGTTATAGTAGCTTACGATAAATGTGTCCGCTGCCGGCCGGACCCAAACGCTCGATGCGTTGGTACCCGAAGGCAGCAATTCCCAGTCACTCCAAAGCGCCGCGACAAGTTCGTTGCCGACATCGCCGAAATCATCCATCGGGACGTTGTACGCAGAGCTATCCTTGCCAGACAGGCAGATCGTCCCATTCGTACAAATTGATCCGCCGGGCAAATTGACCGTTATGTTTCCATTCGGTGTGGAGACGACATAGCTTGATGGCGGTGGCAGAATAGTGTCCCACGTTCGAAAATAGAATATTGAGGCAGAGTCGTAAGTCTTCGGCAAGAATACCGAAGCATCATCGTTGTTTGAGAATCCTGTGACCCGATGCCATTGAAATTTCTGACTTCGCACCCAAGAGGTGTCAACCCAATGATATGTGGGTTTCAATGGGGAGTCATCATCCGAATCCACCACATAGTACTCTAATCTTGCGGATGTGGAGGTCGGGTTACCACGACGGTACCGCGTTTGGGCTGTAAGCGACGAAGCCAGAATTAGAAGAATCCAAAAGCCCGTAACAATTGCTTTCATATTGTGGAAATTTCGATTATCGAACGACTTGTGCTGGTGACCGGTCAGTTTCGAGCACATTAATACCCTGCAATATAACACCAAAAATAGATTCTCGCGTGAGAATGGCGCCGACGGATTCAACAAGGCCGTCGTCAAATTTCCGTATTTTGCCAAGAATGGGAATGAGTGATATCGCAGATGCTGCCCGGGGAGTCCTGAAATGGGCTGTGGAGACGAAATTCGCGGGGCATGATCCGCATGACTTGCTGAGTTCACCAATTTTGTCCGGAATTGAAAGCCCGATGGCTCGACTGCTGTTGCTTCAATTGGGCCGCCGATCGGTGCTTAATCTTCGAACGCTACTCCACGTACCGAAATCGGAAAATCCGAAGGCGCTTGCCCTATTTTTGATGGGACTCATCCGAGCGAACGAGCGGGTATCTGCCAATTGGGCCACGGAGAGTTCAAGACTAGCGATGCGCTTGGCGGATGTCAGCCTAGATTCGGGCGGTTGGGGCTATCCATTTCCCTGGCAGTCACGAACGCATTTCCTCGGATCCAATACGCCGAATATCGTAACGACTTCATTCGCCGGGATGGCGTTACTAGAGTGGCAACGTCTGAGCTTGATGCCCGATGGCAGAGTCCCGATCGGTCGGGCTGCAGAGTATATCGTGAATCGAATCCCAAGATTGGACCAGGACGGCGTCGCATTCGGATATGCCGAGAGTGATCCCCAAATCGTGTTCAATGCCTCCCTGCTTGGTGCGGAGTTTCTGGTTCAGGCCGGTCGATTGCTGGAACGCACCGATTATATAGAACTTGCACACCGCGCCGCTAGATTTGTTGTAAACCATCAACGCACCGATGGTTCATGGCCCTATGGACTCGAGCCATCGCAGCACTGGATTGACTCGTTTCACACCGGATACACCGTACTCTCCTTGAAGACGATAGCGGACGTTGTGGGTGATGATGTCCTGCATGACTCAGCAGTTCAGGGATTCGAGTATTATCGCAATAATTTTATCGAACCGGATTTCGCGGTTCGATATTTTCCAAATGGTCGTTACCCGATTGACTCCCACGCACTTGGACAGGCTATGGTGACGCTGTGCGTGTTCGGTGATGTCGACACGGCCCGGAACGTTGCACGATGGTCTTGCGAGCACATGCGTTCTGAAACGGGATATTTCTATTATCAGCGGCGCCGCCTTCTCACGAATCGAATCGGGTATATGCGCTGGTCGAATGCATGGATGTTTCGTGGATTATGCGAGGTTCTATCGCATGAGTAATACGCCAAGGATCTGGATCGACCTCGAGAACACACCACATGTGCCGTTCTTCATGCCGATCATTCGCGATCTCGAACATGCCGGCTGTAACGTCGTTATCACCGCCCGCGATTTTGCTCAAACCCGCGAGCTGATCGAGAAGTCACGCTTGCGAGCGACCTTCATTGGCCATGAATACGGCAATACAACTCTGCCGAAAGTCATGGGTATTCTCCTGCGCGCAATTCGACTTGCATTGCACCTGAAACGGGTGAAACCCACGCTTGCGGTCGGTCATGGATCTCGTGGCCTCGTCCTGGCCGCAAAGCTTATGCGTGTTCCTTCGCTGACGCTCTATGATTATGAGGGGGCTTCGGTGCGGTTATTCAATCGCCTCAGTACCTGGGTGATGACTCCGGAAGTCATACCGTTCGAATCTCTAGCCGCCCTTGGTCTCGCGCGTTCCAAACATTTAACCTATCCGGGTTTGAAAGAGGAGATATACGCGTGCGAATTCGAACCGACCACGCCAAGTCCAATCATAGATACCGAGAGGGGGATGGGCCAACAGTGGGACTTTTCCAAAATTGTCGTGACCATCCGACCGCCTTCACATTCTGCGCACTATCGTAGTGAGGAATCCTTTAAGTTGTTTAACGATATTCTGTCGCTGCTGTCCAACCGCAGTGACGTTCTGAGCGTGCTACTGCCACGCACTCGCAAGCAACGAGCCGAACTCATTGAAAAATGGGGGACATCCGAGACCATCATTATCCCCCGAGCGGCGGTTGAGGGTCTCGACCTGCTCGCTGCCTCTGATTTGGTCATCGGTGGAGGCGGCACAGTGAATCGTGAGGCTGCCGCGCTCGGGGTACCGGTTGTTACCATTTTCAAAGGACCTGAAGGTGCTGTCGATCGCTGGTTGATCTCTGAGCGCCGGATGCTCGAAGTGAAACAGGCTGCGGAAATTCTCCCACTCGTTCACAAACGAGAGAGGGATAGTCCGTCGCGCTATGTCTCGAGAAAAGGGCTGGCTACGATCGTCAATACAATCCTCAAACTTGTCGAAGAGCACTCGGAGAAGCTGCTGAAGCAATCACAGTGATTCGTCTGAGCCGTCTACTATCGCAGTCGGCTCTGCCAACTCCTTCGCTTCCTTGCGCTTCTTTCGAAGATACCACAGATACACGAGGACCGCCGCAGCAATAATGGTCAGTGTAATCCCGGCGCGGCTGACCCACTTCTCGACGAGCGGCAAATTTGTGCCGAAGACATAGCCGATCGTCCCATAAAGTGTCGCCCATACGATTCCGCCGAGCACATTATAAACAAGAAATTGCGGATAGTTGAAATGGTGTGCCCCCACAAGCACGGCAATCCAGGTGCGGGCAATCGATACGAACCGGCCAAAAAA
This sequence comes from Bacteroidota bacterium, assembly GCA_030706745.1. NCBI lineage: Bacteria > Pseudomonadati > Bacteroidota > Bacteroidota bacterium. The sequence goes on along the minus strand of JAUZNX010000014.1, from coordinate 24,641 downwards.
TACCGCTTTGCCACCGTGCTTTTTTAGGTAATCCTGTGCCTTTTGGTAGCGATCATCGGTCAGTCCGACGAACTTACCATACTTGCGGATGAGTTTGCGGCCACCTTCGCGGCCAATCCAGTAACCAAGACTATCGCCAAGGATCGCACCACCTGCAGCGCTGCCGATAACGCCGAAAATGGAGAGTTCGCTTGATGACGCAGCATAGGCCGCAGCGATTAGCAGCATGGTCTCGCCCGGGAACGGCACGCCCATGCTTTCGATCATGATGGCCATGAACACAATGATATACCCGTACCTTTCGAGAGCGCCCTGAAGAAAGGTCAAAACGCCGTCGAAGAGCTTCGCAGTCTCTGGGTGTCCGAGCGAATGGAGAAGCGGATGTGCGAGGGGAAGCCAACCAAGCAGCCCAGTGCTCACAAATACATCAGGAGTGAGGATCATCTGCTAATGGAGCTCGGGTGGGTTTTGGAAATCGGTTTGGGGACTCACGGTTATCTTAACGGACGCGGGAGGAGTTGCGTTGCGAGTCATAAGTGCCGGTATTTCAAACAAAAAGCCGGAGCGTTTCCGCTCCGGCCATGAATAATTACTTTGGATAGGCGTTACTCTTGATTAAGTACTTTCAGCTCCCTGGAGCCAGTGGACGAATGAACGACGATCACATACGAGCCAGCAGAAAGGCTGTTTGCATCGAACGTTGCTTCATACGATGCACCGGTCGGCTTTGCTGACAGTTTCGCAACCTCGCGGCCCAATAGATCATAAGCAGAGAATGATACGTCATGCTCGTCCTTGGACGGGGTGTAGGCGATCTGCGTGATACCGTGGAATGGATTCGGCGCCGCAACGAAATTACTCGGAACGTCCGGAGCAGTCGCGACTGCCGATGGCGCTGAATTAAACCAATTAAAAATGCGCTTGAAAACGGTGTCTCGTTTCCCACCGCCGCTAGAGATATTGCCAAGCTCAAATGTCGTATAGACCGCCTTGCCCGGACCACTCTCAGAGCGAATTCCGACAGTATCCCCTCGGTTGGTCGTGAAAATCGCATGACCACCTGCATCGAATGATTTCAAGGACTGAGTGCCCGTAACAGAGGACACGCTTACTGATGACAAGCCATCGCCAATGGGATCGCCTGCTACACCATTGATCGAAGTCCAAGTGGTACTATTGTTTTTGACAGAATCACAATGGAATGTACCTTCGACAAAATCAATCATGCCAACACTCGGTCGAGAATAAACGGCGGCAAATGGCGCGTCCTCGAGGATCAAATTGCCTCCGCCGGCTAAGTGCTGAGTAATCCGGTCCATGCTGCCATCGTTGGTGAACACACCTGTATAATATGGACCACCGTCAATAATCACATTGTTGAAATTAGACCAATCATCGCTAAATGCAGCGGTCATGTTCTCATAACGAATCAATGCCGCTGGAATACCGATATTGTTCAGCGACTTTAGAGTATTTGGGGGTGAAAGCTGTGCGGCCCCCATGCCTTCAAAACCAGCTCCGTTATCGAGGATGAGCGTCTTTACATCTTTACCCACTGCTAATCCGTACGTTCCACCAATTCCGATGCTGTCAGCAGTGCGGGCCATCAGTCCGAAGAAACCCCAACCAGTATATGGGCCGGAGGTTGGAGCAACGACCGAAACCTGGGCAGATGTCATTGGCGCGAGCGTGATCGAGCCATCTGCATTCAGGTTATCGCCTTTAAGTGTCAGAACATTTGGCGCCACCGAGGCCGAAGGAGCGATGGACAAAAAGACTTTTTGCTGAGTCGAAGAATTGTTCGTAACGGTGTAATCGAGGGTATTGCCATCACCCATTAGAATGCCGGTCGTAGCGTTTGGTGAAATATCCAAATTTACATTCTCAGTCCAAGCAGCTTGATATACAGGCTTGACAATAGCTCCTGCGGCTTGTTCACTTTGAATAAAGGCTACCGCTTCGAGCATGGCAGGATTCCAGGTTGACTTAATCTGTGCCGCGTAACGGTAGGTTTGAGTGGTATTCGCAGCCTGGTTGAATGCCGCTGATACTGGAATGCTGCCGTTCGTTGCGAGCGCAGGAATCGCCGCTCGGGCCATATAGTCATGCATCGGCAATCCATTAGATCCCGCATAAACAGCAAAGCGCTCGCAAACAACAACAGCTAAGCGCATGGCTGGGTCAGTTGGTACTGTTGGACCTGTTTTCACCGTCACTAACACGATGACGCTATCCGGAGTCGTGCTTTGACTGACTGACATGGTGAAATAATTTTGCATCTCACTGAGCGCAGTATTAACATTATCTTCGAATGCCGCGACTCCAATTCCAGGATTGAAATTGATGCCGCCATTCACTGATGCCGCGGGAATTCCCTGCACACCGTAGTAATCGCCACGGCTTCTTCCTGCCGGGAACATCAGGTTGCTCGGATCACCTGGCTCTGGATAATTTTGGTGCCATCGAATGATGACGACACTGTCATGGAGATCCGATACCACTTGGCGAACCATCGGATCTGTCGCCGCACACGGCGGGCAAGTCGAACTCGTAAATTCTTCAATTAATACTTTGTTCTGTGCGATGGCCTTTCCAGATGGCACGACGACCATCACAGACCAGACAACAAGCGCTACTGCGCTCAGCGATAGTACTCTCTTCATCATGATATACTTCATTGAAATTAAAGGACTTTGAAAAGTCGCGGCCTCAGAACACGCGCACATCACGGAAAATGTGCATAGTTCAGACTGTAAATATACGAAACTTTTCGTCCGCAATTGTCAAAAAGCGCCAGAAATTCAGAAGCGCCAGCCTCTGGGAGGTGGTGGACTTTCAACGCCTAAATCATCCCAATCGCTTCTTTGACATTCCGGTAACCCATTGCTCGGAGCAAACGTGCAGCATGATGCGATCGAACACCGAGATCATCATAGAGAACGACCGGCTCCTGAGGGTTTGGCAGTCGATTCTTGATTTCGCGGGCAAGATCGGAGAGTGGTATCAATTCCGCACCTTTCAGGTGGCCTTTGGCAAATTCTTCCGCCTCCCGAACATCAATCAGTTTTGGCGGGCGTGGGCCGGAAAGCGACCGCCGAAGCTCATCCATAGTAACTTGTGACAGCATGTAGCCATCACGCGCGCAATCATTGCGCCAACGGACGCCTGTGATTCCGAGAGAACTACTCGAAATCGTGCTCAAAATAAGGAATGACTCTGTCGCCGCCCGCAAGCCGCTGGTTGCCTCGCTGCAATAATACCTGCTCGAGCTTTGACGCAAACTCCTTGCTGGCGTCGTAGCCGTAGTGCTTCAAAAGGTAATTCAACGCGATGACTTCGGCAATGACCGTGATGTTCTTGCCGGTAATGATCGGGAGTTTCACATGTAGCAAGTCGACCCCTAAGATCGACGCCGTCTTTTCGTCAAGACCGGTCCGGGTATATTCACCATCCGGGCGCCATTCTTCTAATTCGACGACGACTTCGACACGCTTTTGGAATCGGATCGCACGAATGCCAAACATTTCTCGGACATTGATCAAACCGAGACCTCGAATCTCCATGAAGTGACGGACCAAATCGGTCCCGGCTCCCATCAGGATGTTCTCACCTTTTTGAGTGACCATGACGACATCATCGGCGACGAGCCGGTGTCCTCTCTCGATGAGATCGAGAGCGACCTCGGATTTCCCGATCCCGCTCCGCCCCACGAATAAGACTCCGACGCCGTAGACATCGACGAACGCGCCATGGATGACTGTCTGCGGGTTGAATTGATCTTCCAGATAATCGCCCAGGAGGAAGACGGCCTTTGTTGTCTCGAACGGCGTCTCGAACAGCGGGATCTTTTGCTGGTTACAGATTTCGAGAAGTTCGCGATCGATCGTGTTGCCACCTGTAACAATGATGCACGGGATTGCGAATGATGCAAGTGTCGAGAATGCCTTCACTCGCTCGTCGAGTTTCAGACTCCGCAGATAAAAGATCTCCGTATTTCCGAAGACCTGAATTCGATGATAAGTAAAAAGTCCGACATAGCCGGCCAGGGCCAAACCGGGTCGATGCAGATTCTTATCGGTGATAAGATTTGGCAGTCCCTCCTGACCGGCCACCAGGGTCAGCCGGAATCGGTCCTTCATCGCGTCGTAGAACCGCTGGACTGTAATTGATTCACGCTGGATCGGCTGCGTATTCCGCCAGCCTGCTCGTTGCTCGTTCGCCATTGGACAGTAAACGCACGAGCCAGCTAATTCATGCAATAAAAGTTTTGGCCCTCATGTGGCTGATTTGCCGGGTTAAGAAAGAGGTGAACCAGTCTTGCGCTAGTCCCGCAACTTGTTCCAGGGTCCCTGGTTCTTCGAAGAGATGTGTCGCGCCGGGGATGGTGACGAGTTTCTTCTCGCATTGTAATGCCCGGAGTGCGACCTGATTCATCCCGATCACCGGCTCGTCCCTGCCGCCTACGATGAGGAGCGTTGGTGCCTTCACTCGCGGCAGGCTCTCGAGGGCGAGATCCGGTCGACCGCCACGCGAGACGACCGCGCCGATGGGCTCCGGATTATTAGCGGCGGAAATAAGTGCAGCCGCCGCACCAGTGCTTGCCCCAAAGTAGCCGATCGGAAGATCGTGCAGATCGTCTTGTTGCATCACCCACTTTGCTGTTTGAGTGAGACGTGCCGCGAGCAACGGAATATCGAAGCGGTTCTCGTACGTTTGATCCTCATCCTCAGTTAGCAGATCGAAGAGCAGCGTCGCAAAGCCTTCATTTACGAGAGTCTCAGCAACGAATTGATTGCGTTTGCTCAATCGGCTGCTGCCACTGCCATGTGCGAAGATAATGATGCCCTTTGGTAGGCCTGCCGGCAGATCGAGAAATCCGGCGTGGGTTGTGGCACCGATTACCATGTTGATGTTTCGTCGCATGTTCGTTATGCTGCTGCGGGTTCTGCCTCTATGGCTTCTGAGAGCATCTCGCGAACTTCACGATCGGCGACCGGCGAGAACTCCTCATACCAGATCCCGACGGCGAAGAAGGGTTCAGGTTTGTTCGGGCAAATGACTTCGTCGGCGTCCGTTCGGAGTTCATCGCACGCTTGCCTGGATGCCACGGGGACTGCCATAATTATCCGTGCCGGCTTTTGCAGGCGGACCGCTCGCAGTGCGGCCCGCATCGTAGAGCCTGTGGCAACTCCATCATCAACTACGATGACTGCTTTGCCTTTGAGTACGGGGAAGGGGCGATTATTGCGATAAAGGGCTTCACGCCGCGAGATTTCTTTGGCTTCGCATGCTCGCACACGTTCGATTTCCGCGATGGAGATATTGAGGTCGGCAATGATATCATCGTTCAAAACAGTCACATTGCCTGATGCAATTGCGCCCATCGCAAGTTCAGACTGAGCCGGTACTCCCAGTTTTCGAACGATAAGTGCGTCGAATGCGGCATGTAAACTTTCGCTCACCTCATGGGCAACGGGCACGCCACCGCGCGTCAACCCCAGAACAATTACGTCCGGCCGATCCTTGTATGCGGATAGAAGTTGTGCGAGCTTGCGTCCGGCCTCTCTGCGATCGTGGTAGAGTGCAGGTCTGTGGCGAGAGAACATTGAGGTTTCCTTCCTCATGCTTCTATTAAGTCGTGCTTTACGGCGCGGCCCAGGCTCTCTTCGATCGAAGCGATATTGCGAGTAAGCTTTGAGTGCTCGCCGACTTCGTCCTCGATCTGAATAAACGACATGATATGCGATGATCGCTTCCGTGCTTCATCCTGGCAGTCACGAAGTACGTTCATGATATCATCCCATTCCCCTTCGATGCACGTTCCGGACGGAGTCAAGCGATATGGCAGACCGGAGGCATCGATGATATCCACGATCTTTGAAATGTGAGAACTCAGGTGCGTTCCTGAGCCCAATGGTACGAGTGTATAATCGACTAACATGGCAGAGTGCCCCTTTCTGACTTATCGACCTCAAACCTCGTACCGTGCCGAGGGTACACCAGATCTGATCAGCCGCTGGAAATATTCGGCCACCACAGGGTAGATTCCAGCCGTTCCCTGAGGCAGACGCCGGAAATTCATGTAAGCGCATCTCCGGCGTAAGAATAGCTTATAGCGGTGCGTAATCTTCTTGCCGGGTAATTATGCGGCCGATCTTGCGAGAAAAGCAATGATCTTCAGGTGGGCACGAGGGAGTGCGCAAGGCCTGCAATACGTTCTGGCCGCGCAATGACGTGGCACGTGGAAGATATCTACAGTGATGGGGCGTGGTTTCGGCTCACGGATGGGCGCTATGCGCTCCTGCGTGGGATTTGCTTTGGCCCATCCGCAAAGGAGCCTCCTCATACGCCACTCCGTTCGCGGGAGGACTGGCCGCGCTTCGAAACATACGTCGATCTCCTGTGGGCATGCGGGTGGCGAGTGTTACGACTTGCGTTCATTTGGTCGGCACTCGAGCCAACGTGTAATCCGGAATCGCCGGAATACGATGAAAGTTACATGGCAAGCTTTTTCGAATACGTCGATCTCTTAATCGAAAAGGGCTTCCTGATTATTCTCGATCTTCACCAGGATCTTGTCGGCAAGGCCTATGGTGGTAGCGGCATGCCCGACTGGGTGCGGTCGGATAAAGCCGCCGATCAAACGCTGCTGCCGAATACGGCGCTCTGGGGATTAAACTACCTGTTCAATCGTCACTTGCGCCGGACGTTCACCGATTTCTGGTCCAACGATCTGACGAACTCTGCGGTCACGCCGCCGCTCGTTCACTTTGCTGTGCGCGATCGCTATCTCGATATGGTCGAGCGTGTTGCCGAAGAAGCGGCTACACGTCCCGGAGTCTTTGGTATCGAAATCTTCAATGAGCCGCACCCAGCTACCATCGAGAGCCGGGAATTCGAAGAAGAGATCCTGCCCAAATTTTATGAGGGTGCTACCGAGCGCATTCGCAGGCACTCTCAGCAAACCTTTGCACTCCTCGCACCGCAAAGTGACTGGAATGTCAATGTCGGTGGAAAAGAGCAGGAATCATATCTTCGCATGGCATCGAGGGACCATCGCGCCGTATTTGCCTATCATTATTATGATTCGCTACTGACTGGCTTCGGCGGCTATATCTTCCACGATTCCAAGCGGGATGAGTACGTTGCGGCGCAACGGGCAGGAGTGGCGAGTGCTCGGAGCAAGGGGATGGCGCCCTTCCTGACCGAGTTTGGTGCGAGGCAGAACTGGATGCGGCCCGTTGTGCGCCGCCAAATGAACTGGCAATACGAAGCGATCGAGCAAGCGCTCGTCAGCGCGACATATTGGAATGTGAATCTCTATAACACACCGGAAACGTTCGACGGATTTATGCGCGAGGATTTTTCGCTGCTGGGTGTGAACCAGGAGCCGCGCAATCTCGACATCGCGTGTCGGCCCTACGTCATGGCGGCGAGCGCGGAACCCGTGCATATGCAATTCAATATTCGCTCAAAGGAGTTTGAGCTTCTTCTCCGAGGTCGCCCGATGGCCGGCCCAACGGTGATTTACGTGCCGGTTGAGAAATTACATCCGTTGCAGCCCGTGCATTATCCGGGCGGTTTTGAGTTGGAATATAGTGGACGTCACTCCCAGTCAATGATTTTGAACGAGCTTTCGATTACCCTTGACCCGGAACTGGATATGCACAGAATCTTTATCCGGCCAAAATCTTAGGGACTTCTGAGGCCTCTCACTCGTTACTCGTTACTCATCATTCCTTACCCGTTAGAGATCTGTGAGCTTCGTCCGCGACATTCTGAGCATCCCGAGACGGATCGGCCTTGCCGATCTGGTCGTGTTTGCCGCGCTCGGCGGAGTGCTCTACTGGCTGATTCTCGTGAGCCGTGAGTGGTCCTCGGCATTGCAGCCACATTCGGTGATCCATACGGAGTTCGCCTATCTTCCGATCTATACGCTCTATTCACTTTCGCGAGGACTCTCGGCTTATGTGATTTCGCTGCTCTTCACCATTGGCTATGGTTACACCATGGCGCACTCGCCCAGATTAGAGAAGACGATGCTCGCAATCCTCGACATCCTGCAGAGCGTACCAGTGGTTAGCTTCCTGCCGGAACTCGTAGTTGTCGGGGTGTACCTGTTTCCGCATTCCTATGTCGGACTTGAGATTGCCAGCGTACTGACTGTCTTTACCGGTCAGGTCTGGAACATGACGTTTGCATTTTATCACTCACTGAAGGCAATTCCAAACGATCTGCGTGACGCGTCGCGAAGTTTTTATCTCAGCAAACGTGAGCAACTTTGGAAGTTGGAGCTTCCGGCGAGTGCAATTCCGCTGGTCTGGAATTCCATGATGTCCATGGCAGGGGGCTGGTTCTTCTTGTCGATCAGCGAGGCGATTGCATTCGGCGGGAAGGACTTCAAACTTCCGGGGATTGGAAGTTACATGTCCGCGGCACTATCGCAGGGGAATGTGCCGGCGATGATCGGCGCGATTGTGGCGATGGGAGTGATGATCTTGCTCCTTGATCGCCTGCTGTGGCGACCCCTCGTCATTTGGAGCCGCAAGTTCCGTGTCGAAGAATTGAGCTCCGAGCCGGAAGGGAAGTCGTTCGTACTCGATATTCTCGGCCGCTCTGCGTTCGTTGCGACGATGCGCACGTGGGTGGCCCGCCGGCGTGCGCATGCACAGGAGCATACCGAGCAGGAATTTCGCGCGACGCGCCAAGAACTCGATCGCGAAGCGTTCGAACAAAAGATCGAAGAAGAGTCGCATGTGCGAAAGGGGCTGAGCTTGGCGCTCGTTGGAGTCATGGGGTTGCTGCTCGCGTATGGCGTATTTGAACTCTTCCGGGTCTTTACCCGCGATGTTACCGCGCACCAATGGCTTGTCGTTGTTGGCGATTCTGGACTCACATTGTTACGCACCCTCGCGGCCGTTCTTCTCGGTGCCGCATGGACGATCCCAGTCGGTGTAATTATCGGGATGAATCCGCGATATGCACAGAGGATGCAGCCGATCGTACAGTTCATCTCGTCCTTTCCCGCCCCGATGTTCTTTCCAATCTTTATCTTCTTCTTCGAAGCCTGGGGTGTTTCGATCGAGTACGGCTCGATCTTTCTCATGCTGCTCGGGACACAATGGTACATGCTGTTTAACGTGATCGCCGGTGCCAGCGCGGTGCCGACCGATCTGCAGGAGATGTTTGCAAGCTACCGGATTCCGCGCAAAATGTGGTGGTGGAAGCTTGCGCTTCCGGCGATCTTTCCCGCCATCGTAACCGGGGCAATCACCGCCGCAGGTGGTGCTTGGAATGCTAGTATCGTCAGCGAGTTCGTCCAGTTCAAAGATAAGACGTATGCCGCGCACGGTGTTGGTGCACTTCTCTCGATTGCATACAATAAGGGCCAGTTCGCATTGCTCGGCGCTGGCATCTTCACGCTATGCCTGATGGTCGTGTTGCTGAACAAGTTCGTCTGGCGCAGGCTCTATACGCTGGCGCAGGACCGCTTCGCGCTGAATGTGTGACTTGCTCAGCCAAAGAGGTCGAGGAATAATCGGAATGTCAGGAGTTGCACGAGAGGACTTCCCACGTCGCTTCCAACATTGAATCGGTCAATCATTGTCTCTACCGCTCGCCGGTCCACGTATGTATCATATTCCGGGTGTGGTGCCAGCAGTCTCTCACGGAGCTTGGAAAGGCCCGGTCTTAGCATGTGTTCGGTATCCATCGTCGGCCGTCGAAGACTGAGATTCCCAAAGACCGAAGGAAGCAGCCTCGCCGCAGTCTGGAGCGCACGTTCTGAGATTATTGGCGCATACCGGAGTGTCGTAAATCCCCGGTAGGGCAGGACGAAACCGGAACTATCCACCGGGAAATCTTCGAGGCATGGGTACTGCGAGTGTACTATGTGCTTATGAATAGCATCACGACGGCGAAGCGCGAGTGGTATTTTGCCTACAGCTTCGATAGCAGTCAGATTCAGAAAAGGATGTGCGAGACCAATGAAGTTCATCTGTGCATTCCCGCCGAGCGAGTCCTTCATCGCATCTACTTGCTCGAAGTGGAAACGATCGAGTTTGTCGCCAAGCAGCATCGTGTCCGCAATCGAGTCGTAATATTCGCGCAAAGCATCCATCGCTGACTCGTGCACGGCGTGGCGGGCATCCGGTTTCAACAAAGATGATGAGAGCAGGGGAGACTGCTCGAAGCGAAGGAGTTCCAAAATGAGATCTTTTTTGGCATCAATGAGCCGTTCCGCGACTTTCATACGCTGCCGCCGATAGAATGCGCCGCCATAGCTATCGATCTCAACGGAATACCGGCTGCCCAACTCGTGCCATACTTGGATTGTCGGCGCGTGTGCGATGGAAATACCTCCCTCGGTCAGCCGCACAATCTCATTCCAGCGGTCTGGTACCGCTCGAAGAAACTCGCGATCGAACGGGATCCGGTCGAGCGGTATTCCGAGTTCAGTCGTTATCCGATTCGCGAGCTGAAGGTCGGTGCAATCGGGCAAACCATGCGTATGAGCGGCAACCTGCCGCTTCTGGTTCAATATGATGCTCCAGGTTGCACGGCTATCGAACCCTCCGGTAAAGCCAGCCACGACCTTGGAATATGCCGTTCGCTTCTTGACAGCAGTTTGGAGAGCTTCCTCGATGGTAGCGAGATTAGTGTTAGTGGCATCGCTCGGTTCTTCGCGATATGTTGGCTTGAAATACCGGCATCGCTCGATACCATTTCGGGATATGACGAGGTACGAACCTCCGGCTAGTCGGGTGATACCTTCAAAGGTAGTCCTCCCGCCAAGCGTCACCCCAAGACCGAGATACTGTTGAATCCCAGTCTTATCGAGGACTCTGTTTGCCAGAAGGGAACGGAGCCCTTCCATTTGCGATGCAAATACGAAGCCGTCGGGCAGCAGCGCGTAATGGAGTGCGAAGTTACCGAATGGATCATTCGCGATCGTGCATTCATCCTCGTTCATCAGCGCAAAGACAAACGCGCCATCGAGCTTCCGAAGGAATTCTTGCTTCGACTTCAGAAATGGTCTAAGGAAGCCCACTTCGAAATTCTCGCTCCGAAGCGGCGATCCATCCGGCAAATAGATTTCGCCAAAGACCGCCAGCGCATAGCGGCGATCGGACGAGAGGATCGGCCACTTCGTTTGTGAGTAATGATGAGGCGTGGCACACCCAATCGCCGAATCCTCGAAGAAGTGTATGGTGTGAGGATGATTGAATCCCTGCTGCGCCGCGTGCAAGAGCTTCGAGCTATCCTCATGCAGGTCTCGAACGTGATTTGAGGAGCGAATTCCGAATATACCTGCCACGAGCGAGCGGTTTCTTGTTTAGTAATACTTCAAAACGCGTGATGCTTCGGAATGGCTCGAACAATATGCCACTCAGCTGCCGAACGAAATTCCATCCAATCTAATTAGTCCGCCCTGTGGCAACACTTTCCATCATCTCCGTCCCCATCGGGAACAGTGGCGACATTACGCTTCGCGCGATCGAAACGCTCCGCAACGCAACCATCATCCTTTGCGAGGACCTGAAGCCCGCGCGCCGGTTGCTGCATGACTTAAAGATCGAGAAAGAACTTCTGCCGCTCAACGAGCATACGGAGAAGACGGCCAGCGCCGAGGCGCTCGAACTGCTTCGCGCTGGCAAGGACCTTGCGCTGATCTCGGACGCCGGCACCCCGCTCGTCGCCGATCCGGGACAGCATCTGGTGCGGCTCGCGATTGCGAATGGTATGCGCGTGACCGCTGTGCCCGGAGCGTCGAGCATACTTGCGGCGCTTGCGGTGAGTGGCTTCGAGTCGAGCCGATTTAATTTTGCCGGCTTCCTGCCACGCGAGCGGGAAGAGAGAAAGCAGGCGGCCCGTAAGCTCGCCGCGCGCGAGGAGACGATTGTCCTGCTGGAAGCGCCGTATCGGCTCGCGCAGCTTCTGGATGATCTCGTTGCGGGCTTTGGAGAGGCGCGCGAAGCGTGTGTGGCCTCAGAATTGACCACGGATCAGGAACGCGTTGACCGCGGGACGCTCTTAGCACTGCGTGACCAGTTTCGCGCCCGGCCATTCAAAGGGGAGTTCGCCGTCGTTATCCAGGGCGCGCAGCGCCCGGGTGCGGCACGCCGAGTTGCTGCGCGGACTCCTCATCGCGAGCGTTAGCATATTTGTTGTTTCGCTTTATCTTGCCATTGGCTCCTCGGTTTACGCACAAGAGCGAACGCTGACGGTCACGCTCCATTCGGCTGCCGATTCTGCCCTCGTTCTGCCGGATAACTTTCCCGATTTCTCGTCGCTCCATGTCCGCCTCGACGCGTCGCAGCTCAGAAGCGGGGAGGACTATCGAATCGACACCCTGCACCGGTCGCTGTTTCTTGCCCAGTCATTTCGAAGTGTCCTGTTTCCGGCTAATTCACAGTCGAGTGCGACAGTCAATCTCACGGTCAGCTATTACGCGTTACCGATTGAGCTACCGCTCGATTTTTCGCGTCACGGGCTTGATCAGACTCGTGCCAGCGACAGCCTGCGAGCACTCTTCGATACAACGGGCCGGGCACCACGGCGCATCACAACAGTCGAACCTGCCGAGAGTCACGCCGACATACTCAACAATTTCCAGAAGTCCGGCTCGATCAGCCGGGGCTTCCAGGCCGGATCGAATCGCGATCTCGGGCTGACCAGTGGATTCAATCTGCAGTTCTCCGGTGACGTAGCAAAAGATGTTAACATCACTGGCGCGCTGACGGAGGAGCAAACGCCCATCCAGCCGGAAGGCACGACGCAGACGCTGAATGAGATCGACAAAGTCTTTATCAAGATCAAGGCGACCGATCATTTTACATCGACGCTTGGTGATTTTGTGCTCGACATGAATTCGCCAACGGATCCGGCACGTCTGTTCCAATCGAATTCGCCCCTCGGAGTCACAAGTGGTCCGGATGACGCATTCAAAGTGTTCAGTCAGAGTACCTTTGATGTCGTTTCGCGGAAGCTAATTGGTGCCGAGGCGTCCGCGATGTTCGATCCGGGGTCTGTCACCGTCGCCGGTGCATCGCCGCGCGGGCAATTCACAAGCAACACGTTTCAGGGTCAGGAAGCGTATCAGGGACCCTATCGCCTTGCCGGCAAGGCTGGCGAACGCGCGATCATCATCGTTGCCGGCACCGAACATGTCTATGTGGATGGCACGCTTCAGACGCGCGGCGAGAAGAATGATTACATCATTGATTATGCGCTGGGTGAGATCCGCTTTCAGCCGCGACGGCTAATCACATCGGACTCGCGTATTACGATCGACTTCGAATACTCGACGCAGCAATACAGCCGGTCTCTGTTGGCTGCAAATGGGAAGGGAGAGTTGTTCGATGGTGCATTTCAGCTTTCCGCGACCTATCTTCGCGAAGGTGACAATCCGGATGCTCCACTCGATCTAACGCTTTCGGATAGCGACCGAGCGCTGCTGGCGAGGGCCGGGACAAATCTGGACCTTGCCGCGAAATCTGCAGTGACACTTGCCGGCGTGAGTCCAACCGGTCACGCGCTCGGCAGCTATGTGCGAGTCGATACCGTGACCGATAGCGGTCGTGCCATCATGTATCGGTACGATCCGTTCGACACCGTGAAAGCGGTGTACAATGTCAGCTTTGGATATGCAGGCACGAATCAGGGTGCGTACTCGCGGCTTTCGATCGGACAGTATCAGTATGTTGGTCACGGTCATGGCGATTATGATACGCTTTCGTTCTTGCCGCTGCCGGAGTTGCATCAGGTCATGGCGATGAGCGGGAATCTCCGTGTGTCCAAAAACTTCGGACTCACGGGCGAGTTCGCCACGAGCGCGCTCGACCCCAATCGGTTTGCGGCACTACCCTCGATTACCGACAATGCCTATCGCGCGGGTGCGCTCTTCGCCGACACATTGCCACTTCTCGGCTACACGGAGCTAAAGGGAACACAACGATTCATCGGCAGGCAATTCACCCCAATCGACCGCATTCAGGATGTCGAGTTTGAGCGGCGATACGGCGATGATGCTGCGAGTGCGACAACGTTCACGCAACTGGCACCGACCAGCGAACTCAACCGCGAAGCAAGCTTGCGAATGCATCCGCTGCGGCCATTGCTACTGGAAGGAGGATATGGGGCGCTCAAGCACCGCGAACTCGAATTTGCTTCAACGCGGCTCTACGGTCATGCGGAGGTATACGAAGATACCGGCTTTCTGCCGCACATCTCGGCGAGCATCGAGCATCTGCCAACATACGATTCGTCGCAGCACGAGCAGGCACTCTGGAATCGGCTGAGCGGTGAGCTTTCGAAGACTCTGCGAATCGGATCGAATGCCCTCACCCTGGGCGGGCGCTATGGCCGCGAATCGAAAGTAGCCACGCCGTTTGAATCGCCAGCACTTCCAACCGATTCTCTGACCGGTCGCAGCTTTCGATACGAGACGTTGGGTCCACTCGCGCAATTGCATCTCGGCAATCTCTTGACTATTGGAGGCGAATACACGACGCGAACGGAAGACAGCGCACGGTTCGGTCAGTTTGTGCCGATCAGCGACGCAAAGACGACGCGTGCTACGGCCTCACTCGCAAATCTTGCCGGGTTCAGCTCCACCCTTGACGTTACGTGGCGCGATAAGCGGTATACGGATTCTATTGCCAAAGTCGTGAACGGCGGCGATCAATCGACCTTGCTGCTCCGGTTCGAGCCTCGCTATGCGATGGCTTCGCAGGGACTCAGCGCGGACGTATTGTACGAGATTTCGAATGAGCGAACGGCACGAATGGAGCGCATATTCCTGCCTGTCCAGAAGGGGCTTGGAGGATATTATTACGTTGGCGATCTCAATAATAACGGCCGGCCCGATCCCGAAGAGTTTGCTCCGGCGCGGTATACCGATCAGGGCGATTTCATTCTCATCACGATTCCTACCGAGCAGCTCTTTCCGACGACCGATCTTCGTTCGAGCTTCCGGTTGCGGGTTGCTCCACGCGAGATGTTTCATCTTCGAACCGATTCGAGCCTTTGGGCAAGCTTTGTCGGCGCTGTTTCGAGCGAGTCTTATCTTCGCATCGAAGAGACGAGTCGCGATCCAGATCCCAACGATATCTATTTCTTTCGCCTATCGCACTTTCAGAACGACTCCACCACCATCAGCGGACTTTTGGAAGCAGAGCAGGACTTTAACATTCTCGAAAACGATCCGGGCCAGTCGTATCGTCTCCATTACCGCGAGCGGCGTTCGGCCTCACAATACAACACGGGTCTCGAACGGACATTCCTTGCCGAGCGCTCCATTCGGGCGCGGTTCCGGCCATTCTTTGAACTGTCCAGCGAAACCACGCTGACATCGACGACGGACGAGGCGACGAGCGACACGCTCTCAGTTGTCCGGCCCCATAGTACTTCACAGCTCGCCGTTACGTCCGACATCAGTTACCATCCTGTTGGTTCGGCGTTGGATTATGGCGCCCGCATCGAGCTCTCGCGCGCTATTGAACACAGCTTCTCGCCCGAGCTGACGGCATTTGCGGATGCGGTCACGCTTCGCTCCAGCTATGCGCTCGAAACGCGCGCGCGCCTGAGAGGGGAGATTGAGCGCGATGAATTGACCTTATCAGAACTCCCCAGTGATGTTCTCACGCTCCCATACTCGCTGACGAATGGCCGCTCACTGGGTACGACCTGGCTCTGGAAGCTCGCGCTCGATTACCAGTTCGGCAGCGGCATCATCGCGACGCTTTCATATGATGGCCGCAACGAAGCCGGAGGTCTCCTTAGCACGGCAGGGGAGCGGGTCACCGTTCACAACGCAAGAGCGGAAGTCAGGGCGAATTTCTAATGCTGACGTATTTTTGCCCTCATGAATGATCAACCCATCGTGGCCGATGGCATTGCCTGGATCACCGGCGCCTCGCACGGAATTGGATTTGCCTGCGCTGAGGCGCTTGGCAGCGAGGGCTACCAGATCGCGCTCAGCGGACGCAATCGCGATGCGCTCGAAGCGGCTCAACTCGCTCTGACAAAGCGCGGTGTGTCGTCCAAAGCGTTTCCATGCGATGTCCAAAGTGAGGCAAGAGTCCAGGAGACGTATCACATGATTGCAGCGGAATTTGGCTCGACGCCACACCTTCTCCTCAATTGCGCCGGGGTCTCGCCCTGGACCACATTCACGGAAACCCCTCTGGCGGAGTTCGATTCGGTGATCGCGACGAACACACGCGGGATGTTCCTGACCTCGCGGGAAGTCCTCCCGGCGATGTACGAGCGCGGTTCTGGCGCCATCGTCCAACTCATTTCTATCGCCGGGATCAAGGCATTCAAGAACGGTGCGGCATACGTCGCGAGCAAATTCGCGGCGCTCGGGTTCACGAATGCGCTTCGCGAGGAAGCGCGGGCGCACGGAGTTCGCGTGATCGCTGTTTTTCCGGGCGCGACCGAGACCGAGATCTGGGACGCGGAAGCGCGCGAACAATATCACGACCGTATGATGCAACCAGAGGACATCGCTCAGGCGATCGTCAGTGCGCTGAAGTTGCCAGCTCGCGCAATGATGGAAGAACTTGTGCTGCGCCCGCAGCTTGGAGACCTTTGATGGAAATTACGAATGACAAATTACGAATTAGGAATAAGAAGATTGCGAATGGTGAAGTGAAGGACATTCGTCATTCGTCATTCGTCATTCGTAATTCAATCCACGCGCCTGTCGGTACTGAGATTGTCTGCAAGGGTTGGCAACAGGAAGCCGCGATGCGGATGCTGATGAACAACCTCGATCCGGATGTGGCTGAGCGGCCGGAAGACTTGGTCGTCTATGGCGGATCCGGCAAAGCGGCACGCAACTGGGAATGTTATGATGCTATCATCCGAGAACTCAAATCGCTTGGAAACGACGAGACATTGCTGGTTCAATCCGGCAAGCCTGTCGGCGTTCTTCGCACATATCCCGAGGCGCCACGCGTCGTCATTAGCAATTCACAGCTTGTACCACACTGGGCGACATGGGACGAATTCCGTCGTCTGGAAGCCCTCGGTCTCACGATGTACGGTCAGATGACCGCTGGAAGCTGGATCTACATCGGTAGCCAGGGGATCGTACAAGGCACGTTCGAAACGTTTGCTGCGTGTGGCAAGAGGCATTTTGGAGGCTCGCTCGAAGGCCGCGTTGTGCTGACGGCTGGGCTTGGAGGCATGGGTGGAGCGCAGCCACTCGCGGCAAAGATGGCCGGGGCCGCAATGCTTGCGGTCGAAGTGGATGAAGCCCGAGTCCGCAAGCGAATCGAGACCGGATATTGCGACAAAATTGCGTTCGATCTTGATGAGGCTCTCGACATCGTCACGCAGGCAAAAGCGAGTGGCGAAGCGGTCACTGTCGGGTTGGTCGGCAATGCGGCGGAGATCCATCCGGAGTTGGTTCGGCGAGGCTTTACGCCGGACATCGTGACCGATCAAACCAGCGCGCATGATGTTCTGAATGGATATTATCCCGCGGGTTACACGAAGCAGGACGCCGACGAACTTCGCGTGAACGATCCCGACCGCTATATGAGTGAAGCGCGCCGCTCGATCGTGACGCATGTCGAGGCAATGCTCACCATGCAACGCCGCGGCGCGATTGCTTTCGATTATGGCAACAACATTCGTGGCGAGGCCGAAGCTAACGGGGTGCAGGATGCCTTCGAGATTCCGGGCTTTGTACCGGAGTATATTCGTCCACTTTTTTGCGAAGGCAAAGGGCCGTTCCGATGGGTGGCGCTCTCCGGCGATCCCGAAGACATACTTACGACCGACCGCGAGTTATTGAAGTTGTTTCCGGATGATGCCACGCTGCATCGCTGGATTCCGCTGGCGCAAAAGCACATTCACTTTCAGGGCTTGCCGGCGCGCATCTGCTGGCTGGGCATGGGGGACCGCGCAAAGGCTGGCCTTCTATTCAATCGGTTAGTGCGCGAAGGCAGGGTGAAGGCACCCATTGTTATTGGGCGTGATCATCTTGACACGGGCTCCGTTGCAAGTCCCAACCGTGAGACCGAAGCAATGAAAGATGGCAGCGATGCGATCGCCGACTGGCCGATCCTAAATTTCGCGATGAATGCAGTTGGTGGCGCGACCTGGGTTTCGCTTCATCATGGCGGGGGAGTTGGCATCGGCAATTCAATTCACGCTGGTATGGTGATCGTCTGCGATGGCACTGCCGATACAGATCGTCGGTTGGAGCGCGTACTGAACTACGATCCAGCGATGGGGCTGTTCCGGCATGCAGATGCAGGTTATGAAACGGCAACCGCCGAAGCAAAGGCGCATCGCCTGCATATTCCAATGTCGTCAGATTAAAAACGCATGCTGGACGAATCAACTGGCCTTGGCGAGCGCCGCGCGCGGACGGTCGTGATCGTGATCCTCTTCGCGCAAGCCGTGTGGGCGTTTCTGTTCAAATATCTTCCACTCGATGCCGGCCTTTGGGCATTGCAGTCCGAGTTGGTACGAACTCATCTTTCTGGAAGTTCGCACGATGCGCTGAGGGTCATTCCATTTCCTGTTGCGAATATGGGTGCACCGTTTCTTGGCGCATTGATGACCTCGATCATGTCCGGTGAGATTGCCACCCGGATATTGCTAACATTTGGCGGCATTTTCCTGCGAGGTCTGGGTATTGTGATGCTGTTCCGGGTGCTGCATGTCCGCGATATCGCAGTGTATCTGTTGGTACCGATTTTGGTCATGAGCGGCGTATGGTTTAGCGGCGCATTGCCATTATTGCTCGCGGAGACCGCTGCGTTCTGGGTCCTGGCATTCTTTCTTTCGCAAGAGCATCCGCATAGCGTGGCCTTCTGGATCATTAGTCTGGGATTACTCCTCGTCGCATGGTTTCATGCGTTGGTGTTTCTTTTACTTGTAGTCGTGATCCTGATGGTCATGCGCGAGCAATCGCGGAGTGTCCATCTTTCGCAGGGTTGGCTCTCGGAGCCTCGCGCAGTCATGAGCCTATTGCTGCCGGGTGTGGTATTGGTCGTGCTTGGCTTCATTGGCGGTGAGCCGATTCTGCAGTTATCGAGCAGTCATTTGCTTCCGGATGGGTTGCGTCGATCGCTGTTTCTTCTAACACCCGCGCCAGATGTCATCGAAGCGACTTTTCGGTATGAGAATATAGTTCACCTGCTCCTTACAGTTCTATTCGGGATCGTTGTCCTGGGCTGCTTCGCTCGCGCGTATTTGCTGGCCATCGAAGAGGTGACATGGCAATCGCGTGCTCTGCGTACCGCGGGGTATGTTTTGCTTGTCCTTGCGCTCCTTGGTCCACTGTTCGCTTCATCCGGGATTGAAACCTCGTCGGGTCTTATTCTGGCAACGGTGCTTGTGCTGGCGGGCTCCTACTCAGGTGGCCCGGCGGTTCGAAGGACACCGGCAGATCGCTTACTCTATACCGGCGCACTCATTGCCATTATCGCCAGCCTCGGATTGAACGCCTTTTCCATTGCGGTCGGAAGTTCGGCGGCGAGTGATGTCTTGAAATCATCGCGAATGCTCATCGCGCAGGAGCGGCAGCAAGCGCTTGAAGACGAGCATCTCGATAATATCCGAATCCGGTTCGTACTCGATTCGGCGTTGGTGGCAACGCAGGAATCCGGCCTCGTGGGGCGTCTTTCATATTCGAGCACCGCACCCATGTATTTGTTTGGTGAGCACGACTTGCTCGCGCAGCCCTCGGCTTTCCAGCCGCGCGGCGGGATGGTCCGCACCAACACTGCGGCAGCGAATGCCAGCCCAGTGTTTCCGATGCAGCTCGGATCGGAAGACCGATATGTGGATTCGACCATGCGGATATTGGCTGCGATGAATGACAGCTCGCACATCAGCCCAAGTTTCGGACCATTTAGTCTTTATCTGACGGAAGATGCCGGTATGATGATCGATAAAGGCGAAGCAAATTATCGACTGATGATTGGCAAACTGAAGGCCGGTCATCCGATCGAGATGGCTGTTGCGCGATAAATTCAGCTTAACTCATTGTCAGTTGGCTATGACACTCTTCGAGCAGATCGCAAATCATGAAATCCCGGCGAAGATCGTCCATGAGGATGAAGAGATCGTCGCGTTTTACGACATTAGCCCGCAAGCGCCGGCGCACGTGGTCATCATTCCTCGGCGCGCGATTCCATCGGTCAACGATATTACGACGATGGATGCCGAGTTGATTGGCAAGCTCGTGTTGGTTGCGAAGGAAGTAGCGAAGGAGCTTGGAGTTGCGGAGTCCGGCTACCGGCTGGTCTTTAACTGCGGGCCAGATGGGGGACAGACTGTGGATCACCTTCACCTGCATCTGCTCGGTGGGCGCGCGATGAGATGGCCACCGGGGTGATTAAGCACTGCGAGTTAACCCTGATTAAGTCTACCAGATGGTCGTCATTGGGAGGAGCGACGAAGCAATCCCTTGCAGGATAGGCTGGGACTTCGTGTTCGGGATTGCTTCGTCGTGCTTCGCACGCCTCGCAATGACTTATTCAGGATTTCCCTATGAGTCCTCTCAGTAGCGCCAGATTCGTATAGTCCTCCGTCATCTTCTCATCCTTCGGGGTTTCGAGGATTTTCGGGACGAGCTTGAAACGCTTATCGTTCATTAGCAAGCGAAAGGCTTCGATGCCGATCGTGCCTTTGCCAATGTGCTCGTGCCGGTCCACACGGCTCGCGAGACCTTTCTTCGAATCGTTGGTGTGGATGCAGACGAGTTTGTCAAACCCAATGCGCGACTCGAATTCCGCGAAGGTCTTGTCCCACACCTCCTGATCGCGAAGGTCGTAGCCTGCGGCGAAGAGATGGCACGTGTCGAGACAGACAGCGACACGCTCGGGCTGCTCAACACGCGCGATAATCTGCTCCAGATGCTCGAAGCGATTGCCGACCGAAGAGCCTTGGCCCGCCGTAATCTCCAGCACGGACTTCGTCGTAAATCCCACTGTCCGCTCGTGTATCCAGTCGAGCGCCGTCGCAATATTTCCGATTGCCGACTCTTCTCCATGCGAGTTGTGCGAGCCTGGATGAAAGACAAAATGATCGACGCCGAGGGCATTGGCGCGAGTTAGTTCTTGCAAGTAACTCTTGCGAGAAGTCTCCTGAATTTCAGGATTGGATGAGCCAAGATTCAGCAGGTAACACGCATGTGCCACGAGGGGCCCCTTCTGTTTCCAAGCCTTGCGCCGGGCATGGAATGCGTTGATCTCTTCTGTGCTCAACTCCGCCGGAGCAAACCACTGCTTATTATTTTTGACAAAGAGCTGGAAGGTATTGATGCCCAACTTTTCGGCTCGCTCGAATGCGGTCACGAGCCCGCCAGCGGTGGAGACGTGCACGCCGAGCAGCGGCTCTGAGGAATCCAGATGTTTCTTTGCCATATCCGTAAAACGAGAAGTGGAGAGTGGATACACGATCCACTCTCCACTATCATCGATCATCTCTAAGCTTACTCGCCTTCGACGTACATCTTGAGGATCTCCGCAGCCTTACCGGGATTCGGTCCCTGCTGATCGATCTGAGCCTTCGGGCGATTCGTGACATCTGGCAGGGCCATGATCTTATCGACGACATCCATTCCTTCGATCACCTGACCCCAGACGGTATACTGGCGGTCGAGGAAACCGGCATCGCCGTGCATGATGAAGAACTGGCATGAGGCCGAGTTCGGATCCTGTGTGCGAGCAGTCGAAAGAATACCACGGGCGTGGTGAATTTCGTTGAACTCGGCATTGATGCGTCGTGGGCCATTGCCGGAGCCATCGTTGGTGTAATCGTTGTCTTTGGTATTCGGATCGCCGCCCTGAATCATAAAGCCGGGAATGCAGCGATGGAAGTAGGTGGAATCGTAAAAATGCGTCTTCGCGAGATCCATGAAGTTGGCCACGTGGTTCGGAGCGACTTTCTCGAACATCTGGCACTTGATCGTGCCCTGCTTGGTCACGATGACCAGATGCCGCTTCGGGTGCGACGTGTACTTATCGAGATTGGTACCGGTGATGGGCGGCTTATAGCCATTCGTTGGAGTCATAGCGGATGTGGTATGGGTAACAAAGGCAATGGAGATGGCTGCGATAGCAAGCGTGGCTAACGCGACCGAAAAGAATGTCTTATGCTTCATGGATGAAATAATTGGCAAGAACGATTGAATATGGAAGGAGTAGATAGTCCTTGAAGGCCCCTTCAGTTCCCATCTGTCCGCCACCATTAACCAACAGTAATCTCCTGACTTGGATTGTTGTAGCTGCCGGGAACGGCGTTGCCTTTCGGATCGACGAGCTGCAATTTAATGGTGTGCTTCCCATGCGAAAGTCCTGTGATGAAATAGGGCTGCCACTTCACAATGTCCGGCATGGCCGCGTCATCGATCCAGAGCTTTACTTTGTAGGCATCCGGCCCGAGCACAGCGTTGGCAACGAAGAAATCGAGCAGCACCCGTCCGGTGTCGCTGCCGGTGTATTCGCCCTTGGGCCGGGAGTATGTCAGAAGCGGGCCCTTCAGGTCGTTCGCCGCAGCGGTTTTTTCCTTCGCTTCAGTGCCAACATAGAATGTTCGCGCAGCGAAGGATTCCGGTGCTTTGATGCTCTCGTGCCACGAGTAGGATGGGAACGCTCGGATCGTATGAAGTCCCGCTGGAAGCAATCCCACGTTGAATGGCTGGCCGTTCTTATAATCAGCCATGTATGGTTTGTCGTCGACGATAACATGGACGTGCTGGCCTTGCTTGGAATATGCGATTCCCTTGGTACTGTCACCGCCGGTCGGAACGGCGAGCTGGGTGCCGGTGACCTGCATCACGACAAGGACAGAATCTTTTTCATTTTTCAGGACTTGGCCTTCGCGCGGCGAAACGATCACCAACTTTGCGTTGGGATAAGCCGGGCTGCCAGTCGCCGGCTCGATCGCAACCTTCTGCACCGTGGCGGTATCTACCGTGCCGGTCTGCTCGGTCTTTTTGCCGCAGGAGGCAACAACGAAAACAAGAAATAGGAGAAGTGTGTGTTTCATATTAGATGAGAGCTTTGTGAGCCAGTTAAACGCTGATGCACAGAGTGTTTGTTTCACGAGGATGATTCCTGAATCGCTTCGCGGAGTTTCGTGCATTCCGCGCACGGGCAGATCATCCGAAGGTAGTCCCAGGAATAAATACCGGTATCGTGTCCGTCTTTCCATTTTGCCATGACGCCGTAATGGCCCATGGGCGTGAGCGATACCAGCTCATTCATTCCGGGAGTAAACATTTGTAGTTTCGGAGCGCGATAGACTTGCCCAAAGAGCGTTTCGCCTTTGCAGACTGCACATGGACACTCCTGTCGCAGATAGGCCAGTGGAAAGCTCGAGCTATGGCCATCGCTCCAGATAACCGTGATGGCTCCGCTGCTCTCACGCCGAACTGATTTTGCGTTCATGGTGCTATCGCGTCGGTGTTCGGTTTGAGCCGCCCCGAATGTTCTGTATGGGATAATTGCTGGTGGCCACAAACCTGGATGGATCGATCGCGGATACTGTATCCGCGGAGATCAGGCGGAATTCGACTCCAACGCCGATGGGTCCCTGCTGGCTGCCAACGATGAGTCCGTCGGACTCCAACAGATAGACCATTTGGTCACCCTGTTGCCATTTTTTTGCGTGAAGGCCACACACGATCGTGTCGCCGATTAGATGATAGCCGACTTTCGAAAAGTATTCGCGGAATACTTGCTCCGGATCCGGAACGTCGCCGCCTTGCAGGTGATACATACTATCGAGTCGCGCATCGAGGATATGCAGTTCAATAGTGCGCATCGAATCGACGATCGTGACCTGTGCGCGGTGTTTCACCGTGTACGTGTTCGACGTCTGAAAGCCTTTATCCGTTCCAAAATCGGAATGCGTCCACCGGGCTTCGATCACCCCGAGGCTATCGAACCAGAGATCTTCATTGCCACGGGCATTACCGAAATACTCGAAATGCAAATGCGCATGACGAATGCCATACGGATGAAACCCATCGCTACCCGGAGCGCCGGAACGGTGGCATCCCAGGCCAACGAGTCCAAGCAGAACGAGTGCGGCGTACTTACGGAGTTTTACGGGGTCCAATGATCAAACGGTAAATGAGTAACAAGATTATGGCGCCGATAACGGACATGACAAACCACATCGTCTCGCCGGAAGTGCTGAGGTGAAGTGCGTCGGCGAGCGCGCCGCCGAGCACGGAGCCGACGAGTCCGATCAGCATGGTCACAATGCAACCGCCCGGATCGCGGCCCGGAGTCAGAAATTTCGCGATGACACCGATCACAAGACCGATGAATGCAAGCCAAAGGTAACCGAAAAGTCCCATTACAATTTAGGTTAGATGATCCTAACAATCGAATCCAGCGTATTCATCCCGGCAATCGTCACCCGGCCGCTCTGGGGTGCAACCGTAGGGACGTGCCGCGCACGTCCTGTCTTCGGAATACCTCAGACATTCCGGTCCAGCCGTAGGGACGTGCTGCGCACGTCCTGTTTCGGAATAGGTCAGACATTCTGGTCCAGCCGTAGGGACGTGCTACGCACGTCCTTTCTCGGAATACCTCAGACATTCCGGTCCAGCCGTAGGGACGTGCCGCGCACGTCCTGTCTCGGAATACCGGAAAGATTCA